>JAZGEW010000063.1:0-36970 GCA_036478875.1 Promethearchaeia archaeon
ATGGACATTTCATTTTTTCAGATTCCACTTAATTTACACCTACTTGGTTACTAATTGCATACTATTTCCTATAAATACTATAATTAACTTAGTTTATTATAGTAATTATTATAAAAAATTGGAGATAATTCTAAATGGGACATAAATTTGAAATATTTACAGCAGGGTGCGTCTTATGCAAATCTGCAATTGAAATACTGAAGAATACCATAAGCGAAAAAAGTGAATTTGTCGAATATAATCTGCAAAATCCAATTCAAGAAGAAACACAAGAAAAAATCAATAAATATGATATAAAAGTAGTTCCGTCCATAATTGTAGATGAGAAACATAAATTCATTGGAATTCCGAAACCTGAAGATATTAAAAAGATTATCGGAAGTTAAAAGCTTATCTTAAAACAATTATTCTGATTAAAAAATAGTATTTGTCTTTATTATTTTTTAGTAACATAGGTTATTATGAATCCAGAAACAAGCCCTATGCTCCCTGCAATGAGAATAACAGATGTATTTGTAATTCTTTGGAATTCCTCTATGGCTGCTTGATCCATCACAAACGTATAGATTATCCATCCTATTACGAGCCCTAGAAAACCCCCTATTATAGCACCAAAACAAGGCTTTACCATAGAAGTTTTTCCCCTCTAGAAGATATTTAATCATTATGTTTATTTGTTTAAAATAAAAATTATATATCTTTATATATTATTTTCGGAATTTTTGTTAGAGATATTAGATATTCAGAAAAAATACATTTATATGGAAAATTAAAAGCGAGAAATCATCAAAATTATCCAAAAAGTAGGATTTGAAATTCATAAAGGATATAATTTACGGAAAAAACAAATAGATTCAGTAATGAATAAAAATCTTCGAAGAATTTAATGAAAAAAACGCTTCCTATAAAAAATCTGAAAATAATCTTAAGATCTAATCAATTTAACTATTTATCTCAAATTTTTAAGCAATTTCTATAAAATTTAAGCTAGAGATTATAGATATTTTAAACATTTTATAGAATTATTACGATAAGTCAATCTATACTAAGATGTGACTTAAGATTTTTTTATAAACTTTAATTTATTTAATTTAATCTTTAAAGAAACTAATTAATTTAATACAAATATTGTTTGAGTAAATGGGGACTGAGGGATTTATCCAGAACACGCGATTTGCGAATCCATTTGAACCCCCGACCGACAGGTGTCCACAGAACAGCTTTTGCTTGTAGGATCTGGAGCCTGCTGTGCCACCGGGCTACACCAAGTCCCCATAGAGAAGTTAATATATTAAAGAATATATGAAATAAATATCTTTTTCTTGCTAAAACAAATAGATCTGATAAATTAGTAAAAATAATATTGATTTATGAATATGAAATTTCAATGGTAAAATCTCCAATCAATTTACATAAAGCGGATTTAAAAACTATAACAATAATCCAGATAACAATTGCGACAATAATTTCCTTAATTTTTCAATTCTTGATCCCTTTCTCATGGCAACCATTAGAAAGGTTTCTTTATGGTATAAAACAACATGGAGATTCAGGAACAAACTTAGTATTTTTCACAATAAGTCAATGGTATTTCTCACTTTCAGTTACATGGCTTATTTTCCGTGATAATCCATACATCAACAATTTTTTAATATATTCAATTGTCCCTTTAGGAATAATTGCTTTCTATGAATTCTTTTTCTTGTACCTTTATTATGATTACATTCATATAACTCCAATAATTATAGATATTTATTTGATATGGAAAAAAAGGGAGACTCTTTCACAAAAATTTGCTTTTTTCATAATTTCAATAAATTTATCTTGGTTATTTTCTGTGTATTTTCTTAAATTGGCTTATTATAGTGAAGCATTACTAATTTATATTAGAAATGTTCTCATTTATTTAGTCTTATGGATTATACTATCATTTATATTTAAATCTAAGAGAAAAAATGGATTAAATAGTTAGTTAGTTATTATAGTTTTTCTCCACATTCTTCACAAAATTTAATATTTTCCTTGTTTCTTAAATTGGAACCACAATTAGGACAGTAATTATTCATTTTAGGTAAAGGAGAGCCTTCTTTTAATACTTTATGATTAAAAATTTCTTTTTCTTCTATAGAATGGTCAAGTTCAATGTTGCATTTATCGCAAAATTGAGTTCTAGATCGCATATAGTTTCCACATGAAATACACTTAAACCATAGTTTGTAACCACAGTTTCTACAGAAATCACTATATTTAGTGGTAGGAGCCTTACAACGAGGGCAAATTTTCTTTTCTAACCAGAAATAATGAGACATCATTTTTAATACAACTAATGATAATAAAGATATGGGAAGTATGATCCACCAAATCGGATTGATTAATAGAGATAATATAAAAGATAGGGCTGTAATGATAATAAAGAATAGAAGCCAAACACCCATGGCTCTTCTTTTCTTTTTGCTTCCACTACTAAAACTCACAGAAATGCCTTTTTTTAAAATTATTTAATTTGTATAAATCATAATTTTTCTTTAACTTTAAGATATACGATTAAAAAAGTTACTTGATAGGAGTTTTGCAATAAGGACATGCTATCGTATCTTTGTTTATTTTTTCTCCACATGCAAAGCACACAATTTTATCACTGCTATATAATATCTTTTCCTCTTTTTTCTCTAACTTATCTATATTATTATTATAAGTTTCTTCATCAGACATAGAATATTCTCATTACTCTTATTATAGAATTTAGTATAATTAAAAATAGAATAAAGGACTTTAATAAAAAATAGGAGACCAATTTTTAAGAGAAGTAGGTAAGATGACAAAATTTAAGAGTTATAAATTTGTTATATTATTATTCAAAACAAATTATAATATAGGTTTATAAAAAAATGCCAGGTTCTCATGGTTCTCTAACAAAAGCAGGAAAAGTAAAAATGCAAACTCCAAAAATTGAGCGAACTGGAGTAAACGCTACCAAAAAAAAACCTCCAAGAATGCGATTCCGAGAATTGTATTTACAAAGGATTGTAAAAGGCAACTTTGGAGGTCAAAAAGAGAGTATTGGAGCTAAAAGAGCTCAATTTTCAAGAAAAAGATAAGAAAATTCTTTTTTTCTAATCACTTATTCCTATTGTATGAAGTTGAGTTTTTAACTTCTGACTTTGCTTAAGATAAAACTGAGATTTTTCTCGATTTTCACTAAAAGTATTATATAAATCACTCATCAATAGATTCCAGCGTATTCCTCTCTTCATATTACTTATTTCTCTTAGTGTTATGTGATTCTCAATATTCTTTAGCAGGGAATGAGCCTTTTTAGCATCTTTTCGGTAATGAATATAGAATTCTGATGATTCAAGAGTTATATCTATTAGAAGTTTAAGAACATCCTTGTTTTCAAAATTAAGATCAACTGTATCCAACCCTGCTTTCAAAAATTTCTGAGTTAATACTAAATTTCCTTGTTTTTTATAGTAAATAGCACGAAGAAGGCAGTAATTTAATTTTACTTTCAAATTTTTGTTTCCAATTTGAAAAGCATTCTTGAAATATATTTTAGAATCATCAATTTTTTCTTTTTCGAGTAATATAAGTCCAATATAGAGATATGCTAAACCTAGGAATTCTTCTTTATCAAATGAAATTTCCTCATTTTCTAAAAAATTATTTATAACTTTAAAATGATTTAAAGCCTCTTCAAATTCCTTTCTTTTATAATATGTGATTCCTAGTTTGTGGTGAATTCTTATAATAAAATCTATTGGAATTTCACCAGATTTACCAACACCTAGTGCATTTTGTAGGTAGTTAAGAGCTGTATCTTCGTGATTTAAAAGTTTTGCGATTTTTCTCAATTTGAGTAAAATTGATACGACTATTTTTTTTTGTTGATTTTTGTTAAATATTATTAAAGCTTCATTTAGGAGTTTGGCAGCTTCTTCAAATCTATAGTTTTTAATTAATTCTTCAGACTCAATATATTGATTTATAGATTCTATTACTTCAAAATTAGAGGGAGGCTTGTTGAATAGATTATTATGAATGGTAAATAACTCCTTTGAAATCGAACTTTCATAATTTAATGCTGAGAAGGGGAAATTATTTTGATCTTCAATGAAATCTGGATTATTATACACAAGTTCTTTATTTGGGCGAAATTTAATCAATTCAGTTTTGTTAATATTTCTAGCTTCAATAATTTCTTTTACAGAATTTAAAATTAAGCGTGTAAATTTAATCCAATTTTCTAAAAGCAATTCTAATTTAAATTCTGGAATATTATTAAATAAATCACTTAAAATATATGGAGTATAACTATCAACTAATCCCCTAAGATGAAATTTATCATATTCAATATCTTTGATATAAGTAAAATAGCCCTTCTCTAAAATAAAAAATTCATCAAGATCACCATCATCTGAGAAAAATATAGTTTCAGAGGTTCTAATCTTAGGAATTCCATCTTTTAACTCCCACGGTATTTTAAAAGTAGGTATTAATCCCATACTTTGAAGAGTGTTTTGAAAATTTTTTAATTCTTGGTTCGAATAGTCTTTTAATTTGTCTCCCTTATTCATTAGTGAAATCCTTATACGATTTAGCCATGAACTTTCATTTTCATTGTGGATTAGTTCTGGAATTACTAAGTTTAATAGGTTGTTAAGTTGTTCTTTTTTTCCATCTAGAGGGAAAGTATGTTCTAGAGTTAAAGAAATAGCTAAATTTCTCAATGCTTTCATAAAATAAAGAATATTGGTATAAATATCCTTATTTAAATTCCAAAATTGGAAGGCTATTGAAATCTGAAAGCTCACAACTTCGAAGGGGATATTAATTCTTATTGGTAACGTTATAGGAAATTTGAAAGTGAAAAGAACTAACTTGTTCTTCTTTAAGCTATATCGAAAATAATTTTCAATATGTTTCTCTATCTTCCACCCCTTTTTTTCAATAAATTCTCTTAAGGTTTTTATCTCATTTGAAGAAAATGGGTTAATTGACATAGACTTATTGCTCTTAAGTAATTAATGTTCTTAGAGAGAGTAAATATTCTTATATAACTAATAGTGATTATAAATATTAAATTATGTATCAAGATAAGAATAAAGATTTAATAGTCAGAATTTATTTGTAAAAATTGTATCTTAAAGAAGAAATTAAAGATTCCATTATGGATATTACACAATTTAATAAAGAGCTTGGAAAGAAAATTGCTATAGCACAAAGATTTGAAAAAAAAGGTGATATTCAGGCTGCAATCCAACAATGGGTAGACATATCTGAAATGGCACTTAATTTTTCAAAATCTTCGAAGATTGACGTAGCATTCAAAAATATGATTATTAATAGGACAAAAGGTATTTTTGCTCATATAAAAAACTTAAAAGCCAGTCAATTTAAAGAAGAAATATATATGGAAGATTTAGAAACTCCAAAAGAAGTTCCAAAAGAAGAAATTTCAACTCAATTAATTCAAAATGAGAATCATCTTGACCAAGAGGAAGAAGTAAATGAAATTTCAGCTATAGATTCAACAATTAATAGTAAGCATACTATAGTTGAAGATTCTGAATTAAAAAATTTACCAAAAGGATTTAAAGAAATTAAGACTTCAGAAGATTTTAAAATAATAACGCCTCACGATGAAGATTTTGTAGAAAAACAACGCGCAAAAGCTTCAGAAAGTGAAATGCTTAAACCAAAAAATCAGCAAGTCTCAGAAGAAGACCCGAAACCGGTAATTAAAGTAGATTTTGAACAACCTAAAAATGGTTTAATTTGTTTTGCTTGTGGGTTTGATAAAAATACTCTAAATGATAAAGTCTGTAAAAATTGTGGAACCGATCTTAATTAAAAATTCTTAAATTTGTCCATATCTTCATATGTGAAGACTCCAAATCGTTCTGTTCTTTTTCTTTTCAAAAATTGCCAACCACTTTTAGTATCCTTAAGACATAATTGTGTTTTATATCCCTTCATTAACTCATATAGTTGATTTCGATAATCTATAATGTTTATTTTAACTTGTTTTTCTTTTGGTGCTTTTAATATATTATACAAGGCATAAACATAAAATTCAGCTTTTTGTAGGTGGAGTTCTCTAGCAGCTTTTTTAACAATAGTATGTGTCGCTTGATGATCAGAGTGATTATTATTATCACTTGGTAAAACAATTCGATCAGCATCCTTTATAACATTTTGAGCTAGCTTAACACCCTCAGTTATTTGATTTTTAGCGTCTTGATCATGAAATTTAAATAAATGGATATTATTTCTTGGAAAACCAAAAGATTTTGCAACCTGAAGTGCTTCTTCCAAACATATTTTCCCAACGTCATCTTCATTTAGATTAATGTAATTCTTAGCATTTTCTTCTAATAATTGTTCATGTGCTCTTCCCCAAGCGATTAACACACGATTATCAGTGACATAAACAATATGAATATTATGTCCCTCATCCATCCATTTTAAAACACTTCCACCACAACCAAAAATTTCGTCATCAGGATGAGGAACAAAAACAACTATTTTCATATTCATTTATCAATAGCGATGGTTTTTTTTTGATTTTTGAATTTTATTGAATTTTATAATTGCACGCTCTCGCCATACAGTATTCCATTTTTTAAAGCCAGATTTAACATATTTTTCTCTTTTATAAAAGTTATAACAAACCCAATTAAATAGCACAAAGAAACGCTTAGCCCCACTTTTTTTAGTTAAACTTTTAGATCTCACGCCTAAATCATTTCGAAGATGCTCAATTAATTTTCCTTCTACAGCATCTTGTAATTTACCTTCAATTATAGAATCTTCATAGTTAATACCTTCTTCTATGAAATAATTTCGTAAAGCATCAAAAATGTTCCCTCTACACAAATGAATTATATCAGTATCTTTCTGAAAATTTAATTCTTTTAATCCATCTTTTACAAACTCTACTGCTTTTTCTAAAGGCTTTTTATTTTTCCAATTTTCTCCTTTAAACAATGTTACAGGTAGAGCCTTAAACACAATATGTCCATTCTCTTTTCTTAGAAGGCCAATGAAAGCATCTCCAACAAGATCTCCGGTACCTGAATCATCAATTTCAATTGTCATCTTTTTTAATAACACTTTTTTTAACTTATTGGTAATTGAGTAAATTAATTAAAAAATATCAAGTTTTATAAAATAAAATATAACAAGAAATATTTATGATTTTTTCATGATAATTGAACTCTTAATGATTGGAAACGAGATTCTAATTGGAAAGACTCAAGACACAAATTCAAATTGGATGGCAAAAAGGATTACGAAATATGGGCATAGAGTAAAGAGAATAATAACTATAGGAGATGACTTAGAAATAATATCTAGTACAATTAGGGATATATTAAAACGTTTTCCGGACATTGTAATTTCATCAGGAGGAATTGGCCCAACCTTCGATGATATGACTTTACAGGGGATAGCTAATGGTTTGAATAGAAGTTTGGAGTTAAATCAACATGCATATAATTCGATAAAAAAAGCTTATGAACATGCACATAATAAAGGCCTTTTAAAACTTGAGGGAATGACAAAGGAAAGAGAAAAAATGGCTTTTCTTCCAAAAAATTCTATCCCTTTACCCAATACAGTAGGTACAGCTCCTGGAGTTGAAATTAAAGAAGAGGAGACTACAATTTTCATATTACCAGGAGTGCCTGCAGAGATGAAATCAATATTTAGAAATATTATTACACCGATTTTAAAAGAGAAGAAGGGGAAATTCATAGAAAAAGGATTTCTTTTCTCAGGCATCGGAGAGAGTCAGATTGCTGCTTATACAAATGAATTAGAAAAGAAATATCCTCAACTGTGGATTAAAACTCATCCAAGAATTGGCTTATCTGTTCAGGTTGAGGTCTCTATAACTGCCTTTAATGTAAAAAATGGAGAAGAATTAATAGATAAAGCATTAAATGAAATAAGAGAAATTGTTATAAAACTTCAAGGGAAAATAAAAGAAAGAGAATAATTCTAAGTTTGATGCCACCTTGCGGGTGGGATTTTCTATAAGCAGCCATTTATCATGTTTTAGCTTATATCATTAACATCTTTAAATATTTGTAATCTCAATATTTTGGGCATTTTTTGCGACTCTAACTAGTCCTGGTCGTATTTTATCTATTGAGCCAACAATCCAGTTAGAAATTCTATTACTTGTAAGCGCGTTCGTAAATTCTTCTGCTTTAGCAGGATCAACAGCAAGGAGCATTCCTCCAGCTGTTTCATGACAATAACAATCATCAAAAGCATATCCTAACTCATTAGATAGCTCTTTAGAGAACTTTATTGATGGAATAGTATCAATTATTGCTGATAAATCAGAGTTCTGAAGCATTTCAGCAGTATGACCAGCTAACCCAAATCCTGTAATATCTGTTAAGGCATGAACAAATGAAAAATCATTATATGAATGAATTGTTTTTACAACATTTTGATTAGAAGTTGTCATAACGTTTACGGCAAGGTCTATAGATTTTTGGAGTTCCTCTTTAGAATAATGTTCTAGCATCTCTGGAACATCCTTAAGAAGCCTGTAAGATGCCATAATTGCCTGCAATCCTATTGGTTTAGTTAATATTAATTTATCTCCTTTCTTTACACCTTGCTTTTGAATAACTGCATCTTTATGTATATACCCAGAAGCTTCTCCTCCAATTAATGGCCACTCATTATAAATCGTGTGCCCACCAACTATTTTAGAATTTACTTTTTCTTCCATAAAATATTTTATACCCTTTAAAATCCCTTCAGCAACTTCCAATGGAGTTCTATTACTTATTGCTAAGAATACAAGCATTCCTGATATTTCAGGTACATTCATTGCAAAAATATCATTTGTTACATTACAGGCAGCAATTTCACCAGCTAATTCAGGCTCATCAAGAATAGGAGTGAATATATCAATATTTTTGACAAGAAGCATTTCACTGTTAGGAATTGGTATAATAGAAGCGTCTTCTATATCTCCAGTTAATCCTACTTTAGCTAATAAATTATTCAAATCGTTTTGCCCTAGTTTACAGCTTCATCCGTGTATTTTTACGTCCTTGGTAAGCCTATAATCTGACTTTTCCATTTTCACCTCACTTTGATTACTCTATTTTTGATAAGGTTTTAACTATATAATTTTAATTTTAAATAAATCATAAAGTATGTCAGTTTTTTGTTCATGGAAATAAAAGCATTTTATTTATTAATTTTTTCGATTCATTTTATCGAAAAATTCGATAAACAAATAATAAAATGAGAAATAAAACTAAAGTTTTATTTTTTGATGCTGCTACACAGCAGATTTCTCAATAAGTGCCCACTTTAAAGTGTTTTTACTTATTTCATTGACATCATTAGATTTTTATTATTTCAATATGTTCAGCGTTTTTAGATACGCGAACATGCTTATGTTTATTTTTGTTATCGATTTTACCAATAATCCAATTTTTCACACCAAAATCATCGTTAAGCCTTTGTGAAAATTGTTCTGCGTATTCATGATCTACAGAAAGAAGCATCCCACCCGCAGTTTCAGGCATCTCACAGTCATCATATTTATAGCCAAATTCATAAGCTAAATCACTTGTTAGTTTAATACTAGGAATTCTTTCAATAGTAGCTGATGATTTCGAATTTTGGAGCATTTCTCTTAGATGTCCCGCAAGACCAAAACCACTAACATCTGTCATTGAATGTATAAATGAAAAATCTTTGTATGAATGAATAGTTTTTACTACATCTTGAAGAGGTGTTATCATTAATTTTACTGCTAATTCTATAGAATCATCAATTTCATCCATAGAAAAATTCTCTAACAAGTCAGGATTGTTTTTTTGAAGTCTATATGCTGCCATAATTGCTTGGTTTCCGATAGGTTTGGTTAAAATGATTTTATCTCCGTCTTTGATAAAATTTTTTTTAATAATTTTGTCTTTTTCAACAAATCCAGAAGCTTCTCCTCCAATTAATGGCCATTCTGAATATATTGTATGACCTCCAAGAACTTTGGAGTGAATCTTTTTCTCCATAAAATTTTTAATTCCCTTTAATATCCCCTCAGCTATGTACATTGGCATATTCTTCTTTAATCCTAAAAATACAAGCATTCCAGAAATTTCAGGAACATTTAATGCAAAAATATCATTTGTAACATTAGCGGCAGCGATTTCTCCCGTTATTTCTGGTTCATCAATAATAGGAGTAAATATGTCTAAATTTTTAGCCATAACTAGATTTGTATTTGGCACGGGAATAATAGCAGAATCTTCAATATCACCTTTCAGTCCTACATTAGCAAGTAGAGTCTCTAATTTTTTAGCAGGTAATTTACAGTTTCATCCAAAAAGTTTTGTTTGCAATGTCAATCGATAACTTTCTAACTCTTGCATCCTTCACCTCAATTATGATAATTATATTATTAGTAGGTTAATTTAGAATTATGGATATAATATTCTTTTTCATATAATTTATTGAAAAAACTGATAAAATTATTCAGAGAATAAGTAAATTTCATATAAAAAGTTATAGTCAGTAAAAACTAGATAGTCTGGATTTATGAAAAAACAAAATAGTGTAGTAAAGTTAAATCTTTAGGAAGATTTATGGTATAAATAAATCTATATGCTTAGTTGTTTTCCGTGCGATTTCAAATTGATCTCTATAGTACAAATCAAGTTTGATTTCATCTGCTGAAGGATCGAATAGATTTTTTTTAAGCTCTTTTTGTTTATCCACTTTAAGAACATAATTGAACTTAAATATCTTTCCTGGTTTTAGTTCGTTGATTTGTAAGAATTTTGGAAAACTTTCTTTTCGTTGGAAATTCAGGTAAGATGGGATTTTTAATGATATTTGTAAATCTTTAAAATCAAAATTTGAAGGATTTGTTAATTTAAAGTTCAGATAAATTTCATTTCCTATTGTTTTAATGTTCTTAAAAAAGAGTATTTCTTTAGAATCGTGGATTTCAGATTCAATTTGTTGATAATAAAGTCTCTCATTAATAATTTTAGCATTTAGTTTATTCTTACTTATAAATTTAAGCACCAAATCTTTCAGTCTTTCGACATCTATCTTAATATAATTAGCCAGTAGATCTAACTTAATAGGATTAATAACTTTAAGATAATATTTAATCTGATTCAGATAAAGCTTATTATTTGATTTTCTAACAAAATTTTTTAATCTATTTATCAACAATTCTTTTGTGGCGTTGAATTTATTAAGAAAAGGTCTTATATACAAGTTGAATATATTGTTATCTTCAAAAAATTTTTCTTTACCTAGAATTACATCAATCTTTTTCTCAGTTTCTTCAACAAAGACTTGAATTTGCGTAGAATTCAACTCTATTAACCTTTTGGTATCTGAGAATTCATTTTTTTTTATTAAAAAATCGATTTTATCACTTAGTTTATTAAAGTCATCATTAAATCTTTTCATCCCCTCAATTCTCTCTGTAATAATAGATTGGATATGTCCTTGAAGGAGTTGAAAGTTTAATTCATTGCTAATGTCACTATCGGTAGTGGGAATTTTAGTTTCAAATAATTTATCTTTCATCAACTTAATTTGGCGATCTAAATCATTCAAATATTCTTGAATTTCAATTTTAGTTGCAACCCATTTCTGTAAAAGAATCTTAAATACTTCGTTGAATTCCACATTATCAATTAAAAGATCTCTAATTTCATTATCCAAATTAAATAATTTTTTTCTTATTTGAGTGATATAGCCAAGTTTATCATCGTCAATATTGATAGGCGCAAGATCCGATAAATTTTCATCTAAAATCATACTTAATTTGTTTTCTTTCACATAATCAAACTCAACTTTAAAAACATCTACACGATTACTTATTATTTTAATTTCTTCTTTCAAATTCAAAACAAATTCAGCCTTTTTCTCTTCACAAATTTCTGAAATGAACCCTTTAATAATACTTAATTCTTCAATAATTTGTACTCGTGTTTCTTCCCACTCTTCAATTAAATCAAAAGCTAACCTTTTATAGTCAAATTGATTAAGTATATGGTTAAATTTCCTTATTTTTTTTAAGATTTTATTATATTTTTCATTCAGTTGAAGTTCGGTATCATTAAATTTAAAATTCTGGATATTTGAATTCAATTTTTCTCTAAATTGGGCAGGAATCTTCTGAAATTCAATAATTCTCTTATGGAATAATGATAACTCATTATTAATTCTACCAATAGAGTCATCAATATCTGTAAAATTTGCATGGATATTCTTTAATGTATAAATTATCTCATCTTTAACTTCTGGATCTTTTTCAATTTTAAAAGCTTTGTTCAATTCAATGGTAATCCAAATCGCTATCTTTTTACTTTCTAAAATGAAACAAATATTCTGTAATAAGATTATGGTTTTCTTTCTCTCTCGCCAGAAGCGTGATTCCAATTGATATAAAATTTTAGTAATTTCATTTTCTATTTCAATCTGATATTCTTCAAACAACCTTTTAAATACTAAAGCAATGCTCTCTCTAATATTTTCAGAAGGATTTTCTAATTCTTCAAATAAATATGGAAATATTTCAGTAATATTTTGGCGACTTAGATGGAATATAGCATTAATTAGTGAATTTCTATAATTAGAATCATTTGCTTCTAAAATAGAATGCAATAGATTTGCCCAGATTTGATCAAAGTTATTTTCAGCAATGTTTACAAGAGCTTCTACAACTTTTAATTGAATACGATAATCCTTTTCTTTCAGCAAATTAATTAATTTAGGGATTATTGATATTATTTCTGGGGACTTTTCTTTCCCAATCTCTCCAAATAGCCAAATTATGAGTTCTTTAACTCTATTTCCCTCGTTATAAAGGAGGTTTAAAAGAATATAGAATATTTTTTCTTTTGTTAGGAAGTATGTCCCATGAATTTTTAAGAGTTCCGCGGCAGCTCTGGCAACATCATCATCCTCATCCCTTAGGTTAATGATTATCATAGATAATAATGGTTCTAAATTACGGATTTTTGTATAATCCTGATTCAAAATCTTCTGAATTGTTTTAATTACATTTAATTTTACTTTCCAATCATTATCCATTAATTTTTCAGTATATTCTTCAATAATATCGCGTAATTCATCTAAATCTATATATAGAGATAAAATTAAATTACCTATAATCTTCACAGTCAATCTCCTTACAGAAGGATCATGATCATATAAACGCCCTCGAATTCTGCCAATTAATTCAATTAATAAATTCGGTCTAAATAGGCTTATCTGATACGATATTTCTAATGATACTAATCTAATCCAGGAATCAGAATCATTAACAAAAGGATTAATAATTTTTATTACGCTCTCTGAGATTTGTGGAGATTTATCACAAATTAAATTTAATAAGCTAAGACTTCGATATATCAGTTCTTTATCTGAATGATTTTCATATCTTTCAATAATTCTAAATATTTCTTCCGATGCTTTTTCATTATACCCGTTTAAAATTAAGCTCTCAATTTTTTCGGTATCTAATGGTTCTTGGGAGTTTAAGGGTTCTTGGGTTGTCAAGGTGGTAGGTATAATTATTTATTTAAAAATTAATCCTTCAAATATCACTTCTACTTACTAGTATAAATATCTTTTAAAATAATTATGTGAAGAACAAAAAAATTTTCTATTTAAGAATTTGATACTTCAAGAACTATAAACTCTAAGCAGTTTGTTTATTTTTTAAAGAAAGATTTGGATAATGCAGAGGAGTACTTTAAAAAAGCGTACTTTGCTGCTAAAGATGTAAACGATTTCGAAGGAATAAAAGAAATTGAATTAAAAGTAAAAAATTTATCAAAAAAAGAATGAGATGTTAGAATTTTTAGGAAACTTCTTTATTTCTAATCATTAAGTTCAATGATTGCTTGACCAGGAGTTGCTATTCTTTCTCGGTAAGTTAGTATCCCTTCTGGGACTTCTTTTGTTTTTACTAAACCTCTTTCAATATCTTTTTCAGAGATATAACCTCTTTCACCTGCTTCAAACTGTTTTACAATTGTACCATCATTATCTTTTATATCCACACTGGTTATAGTTGTCTGGTTTATGTCAAAATAAACTCTTTTACCCTCAATCTTATTAACCGTTGCTTCTGTAAGCAAAAGGTCGCTGACCCTTACCATGCCCCTCATTTGCACAGAGATGTCGATAATTGTTCCATATTTCCCATGTTCGAGATAATCTTCGAATAATTTTGTAATAAAACCAAAACTTAGTAATCCATGACCAATAACTCCCTTAAGTCCTGCTCTTTCAGCTACAGCATCATTAGTATGAATAGGGTTGGTGTCTCCAGATGCTTTTGCGTATTGTTTTAATAATTCTCTTGTAATTCCCTCAAATTCATTTTTTAATACTTGTCCGACTTTTAAGTCTGAAATTTTAACCATTTTAATACCCTCCTTTACGAAAACCAGCAGAAATTGTAATATTACAAACTGGTTCATTATTTTGATTTTTAACATGTACCAAAAAATCAGCAAACAGCATCATATTTTTTTCTACTAACTTAACATCAGTACATTTTCCTGTCACTGTTAATTTATCTCTAGGTTTAACATCAACGCATCCTTCCCAATTATATCGATTCCCCGCGTGTAAAAGTTTGCCTGGATCAAGCATAATTCCACGTTCTTTACCATCTTGATTTAGCTTAAATCCTAATAGCAATTTATATATAGCTTTGATTGTAAAATAATTTGCGAACGCATGACACGCAACAACACCTTCCTCCTCTGATCCAATATATTTTGGATCAGTTATACCATAAACTTTAGCAAAATTAACCATATTTCTATATCTAATATTTACAGTAATAGACCCAGGAATTTCCATCCCTTTCATATTGTTTATTAAAAATTCTGCGTTTTTTTTCATCTCTTCAATATCCATTTTGATTTCACTCTTGATTCTATAAAAATCTCTTTAAATATTATATTATTTATAATTTAAGTTCAATTTAATTAAAACTTTGATTTATATTATGAGTTTTAACAAAAATATTATTAAATACAAGTAAGTTAAGTTCAAAAGCTTATCATTTTATTTTAGTATAAATCTTTTCTTCTTTACTTGTAGATTTAAAGTAGTTTAAGATCCTCGCCTTGTTTTTAGATCCATTTAAAATAATACAAGAAATTTTATGTTTTTTAATCAGAGTTGTTATAAAAGGATCAATCGGATTTGTTCTTTCTTTTAGTTCTCCAACATTGGATTTTACTTCTAATAATCTCCCTGAGTCTTTCATCTCTTTGAATTTTGAAGCATTGATTTCTTTTATTACATCATTTTTATCATTTAAAATACCATCAACATCTTTTATTAAAAAACATTCACTTAATCCTAGCTCCTTAGCTAAAAATAAAGTTATTGAATCAGAGGTGACATCCCAACTATATGGTAGTTTATCATTTTCTTTCAAATATTCATAAGGCAAGAAAATGCAGATTGCATTACCTATCTCTTTTAATTTATCAAAACTTTCGATTACTTGTAAATCAGGGTATTTTTTACTTAATTCTAGGCCATTATAGTTCATAGAGATAATTCCCATAAAATGCGCAATTTCTTCAGTAAATTTTAATTCATTGTATACTTTTCTGATAAAATTTGCAAATGTTCCTCCGCCAGGTATTAAGATAATTTTTTGAATCAACTTTTCTTCAAATAAATGTGTCAACTGAGAGATTGTAGAATTTAGATTTTCAAGATCTTCTAAAATGTTACCTCCAATTTTAAATAATGCTGTTGTACGATTCATTTTCTTAAATATATATTATAATTGATAATATAACGCTCCTGCTACTGCAAAAGCAGATGAATTGATAGCATTTGGAATCTGAGTAATTTCCTCGTAAGAAGCTATATTATAATTACCTAATTTTTGTAAAGAATTTCTAATCAAGAACTCTGCTGATAACCCAGTTATTACGAACTTAGGGTTGTTTTCAAATTCTTTGAATCGAGTTATCAGATTATGCAAGAATAGCTTTATTTCTCGAGTAATAATATCCAGTTGCTTTTCATAAATGTAATTTGCAATTATCTTTAATTCTTCCTTTGAGATTGTTTCAATATCCATACATATTACTCTAGAAAGCCGAGAGTAACAATTTTTTAGGGATTTTGAACGATTATCAGCAGTATCATTAATATATTCTTCCTCTGAAATATTATTTAAAATTCTATGAATGTCTGAAATTAATGCAAACTTTTCAAAAGAAACTCGAACATTTTTGCCTTTATATGGGACATGATGGGTTATAGATGGAATTGTAGCTCTTAAACCTCCTGTGTAGATTAACTCATGATTCATTAAACGTGAAATATCATCTTTTCCTTTTGGTACTGGAATTGAATCTACTATTGGAATTATGTCAATTGTAGTTGATCCTGCATCAATTAGAATACATGTAGGAATAAATTGACCTAAAAATAAAGCTGTTGATGACCAGTTGGCAGCAAAAATTAAAAAGTAATCAGACTTAGCGGTGTTATAATCAATAAAGTTACTTCTATTTGTTATGAATTTTAATTTATTTTTATCAAATATTTTGTCAAGAGCATTTAAAATTATTAAGATTCCTTCTCTTTTAGTTTGAAAAGCATCAGAAAGCTCAGCAGTAATGGTAACAGCAATATAATTAATATCTTTAAGTTTAATATTATTCTTTTCAACTAAATTTTCTACTACTCTTTTTAATAAACTTGGGATTTCTGTAATAGATTTTTCCCAGAATGGAAAGTATTCTATATATGAATAAGTATTAACAATTTTCTTATCTTTAAAATCGAGTAAAGCCGCTTTTGTGTTAGCACCACCAATATCCAATCCTAAAATGAATATTATTCATCCCCCTGATATCGTTCAATTATAACGTTAATTATTTTGTCTAAATTCTCTCCTGTAAGGGCATTTGTTAAATAAAATTCATTTTCCTTCAGATTTAATTTTTCTTTTAAATACTGAATTTCTGAATCCTTAGCTAAATCCATTTTATTAAATATTATAAAAATTTCTATTTGTCTGTCTTTCGAAAAATTTAGTTTTATTTCATTATACAATTCAATTTGAGATTCAACGCTATATCCAGAAGCGGGAGTTGGATCAAATATGAAGAGAATTAAATCCGAAATCAATCTTAAAGCTAAAATAGCTTGTAATTCTATATAATTCCTCTTTATCATGGGGCGGTCTAAAATACCCGGAGTATCTAAACACTGGATTTTAATTGAATCAAATCTTCTTTTAATTTCTAAATGTCCCATATACAATTTTTTAGTTGTAAATGGATATTCTTTAATTTCAAGCTTTTTATTTGTAGAGATATTTTTTACAATACTGCTTTTTCCTACATTTGGATAGCCTGCAACTACAACGCATGGCATTGTATAATTAATTGAAGGAATTTCTCTCAAACGTCCTCTAATTTCATTTAAATATTCAAGGTTATTTTTTTGTTTATTTATAATAGAAGATATCCTTCCAAAAGCAGCTCTTCGTATCTTGTCTCCTTCATTTGGGGCTTCTATTCTCTTTAATCTGGAAAGATGTTCTCTTTCAATTTTGTTAAGAACGGGTAGAATTCCATTTAATTTACCTAATGTTAATTTCAAATCATCAATATTGACTAATATAGATGCCAGTTCTTTGTAAAAATCTGGAAGTTCATCGATCATTGGAACCATTTTTATAATTTTTAGAATTCTATTTATGAGTTCTTCAATAGCTACTTTAATACGCTTAGATTCTTTTTTCTTTGCCTTAATTAGTATTGGAGCATTTTTTGAAACTTGAGCAGAACTCTTCATACTCCTTTTAAAAGCAATATCTAATAATTCTTTTGAATTTGGAACGTGATAAAAATTATCGAAAGGATTTTTCATAAAAATTCAATACATACTTTATTTTTGGATGGAAGAAAAGAGAAAATTTACATTTTTTCACGCATTTCCGATATTTTCTTCTCAGTGTCATATATTTCCTTAGAAAAATTTATTATTTCATTAGGGATTGATTTATATAATTCTAAAAGATATTCATATCTTCCTAGCACTCTGGTATATTTACCTAGTTTTTCTTCTTTTTCTGCCTTTTCTACGAGTAAATTGATCTTTTCAAGTTTTTTCTTCATTTCTGGGGGTAGAGCTTTCTGTTCTGCAAGTCTTCTACTATTGTATCTTTCTTTTTCTCCTAAAACTTTATCAACACGTTTTTGAAATTCAACTTCACTTTTAGTCTTTACTACCGTATCCTGTTTCTCAAATTTAACTAAATTTTTTAACTGGAATATACGTTTATTAATCATTCCAATCTTTCCCTGATATCCTAATTTGGCATAGATTTCTTTAGCTTCCTCTAATAAGGAAATGGATGAAACAAAATTTCTTCTATTAAACTCTTCTTTTGATTGGTTTTCTAAGTTTTCTGCTTCTTTTTCTAGCTCATCAAAAGGTCCTGGCATAACAATCACATAATAATAATAATTAATAATACTATTCTTGATCAAATAAGATCATTATTTCTATTTAATTAATGATTATAAAAAATAAAAATTTAACAAATTTAGAATCTCTCTTCAGAAAACTTTTAATTTGACAGTGATTATAATCTAAAAATTACACAAAATTTTCAAAATTTAAAAAAAAATTTAATATCAACAAGGATTCTAATGAAAAAATTTAGCGTGGGTATCCTCGGCGCTACTGGAACAGTTGGACAAAATTATATTAAGCTTTTACAAGATCATCCATGGTTTGAAATTGTAGATGTTGCAGCATCTCCTAGATCAGCCGGAAAAACTTATACAGAAGCTGTTAAAGAAAAATGGCAAATGCCCTTCCAATTCCTAATAAAATTAAAGATTTAACAGTAAGAGATGTTCAAGATTTTGAGAAAATACCTGAGAACCTTAACTTTGTTTTTTCTGCGATAAACATGCCGACAAAAGAACAAATAAAGGATGTAGAATATAACTATGCTAAAAAGGGTTTTCCTCTCATAAGCAATAATTCGGCTCATCGTTGGACTCCTGACGTACCCATGATTATTGGTGAAATTAACCACGAACATGTAAATGTTATACCAATTCAACAAAAAAATAAGGATTTTACAAAAGGTTTTATCGTTGTAAAACCTAATTGTTCGCTTCAGAGTTATCTTACACCAATTTATGCTTTAGAGCAAGCAGGTTATAAGGTTGAGAAATTAATCATAACCACTTTGCAAGCAGTTTCTGGAGCTGGTTATCCGGGTGTTCCCTCTTTAGACATTGTTGATAATATTGTTCCATATATTAATGGAGAAGAAAAAAAAACAGAAGAAGAACCGTTAAAAATTCTCGGAAAAATTGGAAAAAATGGAATTGAAAATTATAAAAATATCAAAATAAGTGCAACATGTACAAGAGTTCCAGTATCCGATGGTCATACCGCAAGTGTAAACATAAAATTTCAAGATAAAGTACCATTAAAAGAAGAAATCATTGATATTTGGAAAACCTTTAAATCTTTACCCCAAGAGTTAGATTTACCTTTTGCTCCTAACCAGCCGATAATTTATTTAGAATATATTGATAGACCTCAACCAAAAATGGATAGAGATAACGATAAAGGAATGGCCGTTACAATAGGTAGACTTAGAGAAGATAACGTTTTTGATTACAAATTCGTATCATTAAGCCATAATACAATAAGAGGCGCTGCAGGTGGAGCAATTTTAAATGCAGAGTTATTGGTTGCTAAAGGTTTTATAAAATAAAAAATAATTATATCTTCTACTGAGTCTCCGGCTCAGGTATATTTTCTCATAAAAATTAATTAAAACTCATGTTTGTCAATTAAAATGGGCAAGAGAAGTTTCAATAATGAGAGTGATTTCTTTTTCTTAATTAATTTATAGAATGGAAATTCTGGAAATATTGTAAAATATCTTTCATTCCTCAATAACTTCAACGTTTTGAATCGAGGGAAAAAAGAAAATTTTGAATGCTCAAAAATAAAGTTCTTTAATATATTTTTAAGTAAAAATTTGTCAACAATAATAACAGCTGAAAGTGGACCATATTTTTTAGTTATTTTCTCTTTAATTGAATATACTGAATCAAAAGCATTTGAAAAGAGTTCTTCCTTATTAATTGCGCTTATTTTTGCCAGAGTACTCTCTTCAAATTCTAATAAAAATGTATGTTTACACACATTCTTTGAAAGTTGTTCTCGAGAGATTTTTACGTTTTTCTTATTCTCTAAATCTGTAATAATTAATAAAATTCGAGAATTTAAACCAAAATAAAAATCGAGATAATCAAAGATTAAATCGGGTATTGCCCAATGTGAAAGTTTTCTAAGATTTATATTAAACCCAAAAAGTCTAATTAAAAATCTTATTAAAGTATTGTAAATCTTTGGGCGTGGAACCATATTCCAATGATTTTCATAACTACGGTAACCAAATAGAACTTTTTGAAGTAAGAATTTTAAGTTTTCTTTTTTTATTGGAAATGCTAGCTCGAAAAAGTCTGAAATAATTGATATAATATCATTTTGACTTAAATAATATGCATTTTCTGTTTTTAATTTATTCTGAATTGTACATAATGTATCAGTTATGTTTAAATCATCGATTTTAGTTTCTAATTCATCGAGTGTAAAGAATTTTAATCTTAACTCTGATTTAACAGATTCTAAACCAGTTTTCTGTAGAAGAACTACTATTTTTTGTTTATCTCCATCTATAAATAAAGACGTATTGAATTCAGGTAAGAGTTCTTCAATGAATTTAAAAAAGTTTTTTAGTTGTATTTTACCGAAAAGTTTTATCCCCCTTTTAAGAAATTCAAAGACAATTGGTTCGGGGTAAATTAAAAACAAGTTTTGCTCAAATAATTTTTGAATCAAATCCATAGAGCGCTCTAAAAATTCATAAAAAGAGATATCCTCAATTCTTTCACAGTGTTTATTAATCAATTCAATAGCTTCTTTCTTAAATAACCGAATTGATGATATACGAATTCCTTTTTCTTTCATTATTTGGGTTTGGATTTTATTAAACATATCATCTATTCTTTCAATTTCTAGACTTTTAATTCGAATTAATCCATCAGGCAATGGTTCTATAGTTTGATGGACTCCAGCTTTCTTAGTTTTATATAAATACAAACCCAATACCTTATTCTTTTTTTCAGCTTCAGATATTACAATGTCAAGTATATTTTGCTGGTCATTTATAAATTTCGGATAAAGAAGTTCAAAAAAATTATATAAAATATTGGCATTTAAAGTAATGGGACTTAATGGAATTCGTACATATTCCTTTATTTTTTCAGGGTCTTCTAATATTTCTCTGTTCTCATTAAAATTTAATATTTTTAACCAGTTTTTCTTAAATCCTTCATTTATCAATTCACTAGAGCGCCTCCCAGATCTTTAGCTTATTGATAGATTCCTCGTTAATCCAGAACTTGTTCACATTTGTAAGTAAATTTAAATTAGGAACATTTTTTTTTCTATAATATTTTAATATTAATTCTAAGCAATTGAGAACATCAGGGGGACACCCAGGTAAATTTAATATATTTTTATTAGGTTTCTCCTTAACTTTTATTTCCTTTTTAGATTTAGATTCTTTCTTGAGTTTTCGTTTGGCATCTCCTATTAGATCTTTTTTAGGTTCAGTAATTTTTTTTCTAAAATTGTAATCTCTTGTACTTTTTATTGCACAATCTCCAAATAGAATAACATTTTCTGTTTTTTTTGGCTCGGTGGGATTTTCTCCAATTATAAAAGAATTAGAAAGATTGTATTTTAGATCTTTTCCCATATATGTCTTCATCATATTCAATAAATGGTAAGCTTGTTTAAAACATCCCGAACATAATTTACCAGAATTAATTGATACATTTCTTACTCTAATATCATCGAGTTTTGAAACACACAGTTTAACATTGGTTCGAGTATCTTCAAGTTTTTCTCCTAAAATTCTAATATTTGAAATTTTAGGTATGGTTATATTTTTACTATATGCTTGTTGGATTAATTCACTCTCATTAATATCAATATTTAATGCGTTTAGTGTAATAAGGTCAACAGAAATCGCATCAGCTCCGATTATCATTAAACCCGTCTTTTTTAGTTTGGAATCTTTATAAATATAAGGTCCAGCTCCTTCTAATATATAATATAAATCATTAATTGTTAAAACAGGTTGTTTAATTGTGAAAACATCATATATATTTGAAATTAAATCTTTTTTGTATTGATCTATTGAAATGTAATTTACAGTATCGCGAATTTCTTTTCCAATTTCTTGAGCTTTTGTAGGAATAATGGAATAAAGATTTAATAAAGATAAATTAAGCTTGAATAAAGGATTCACATTAATTTGATTAACAGAAATAAATTTATTTGAATTAAGAATTATATTTGGAACAAGAAATTCATTATCTTCTATTTGAACGATCGTATGTGAATTGTATTTAATTTTTTTTAATTGATCTTGATTAATTTCCTTGTTCTCAAAATTATCACTATTATCTAAAAATGCTAATTCTGCTCCTATGGTTTGAAAATATTCATTGAGATTTAATAAATCTGATATAACTTTAATCGGAACTCCTTTAAAAGGAAAGCTGCCTAAATAAACTTTCTTTGCGCCTGCTTTTTTACAGGAATTAATAAGAGTTTGAAGAACATCCAAATTTGTATTTATAGGAAAACCCCCAGGTAAACATAAATTAAATTTAATAAAAACCTGGTCACCTTCGTCTATAAATTTAGAAATTCCTCCAAGAGTATCAATTCCTTTTAATAAACTTTCATTTGGAGTATTACCTTTGCTAATTGCTACTTCCAGTTTCTTTGATTTTAATTGGGTTAACATGAAAGCATTAGGCAAAATTCATTTATTAAATTAATAATATGATATAATGAAAGAATTGAATTTTAAGTTAAGTGATAAGAAGGATGCCAAAAATAATTTTAAACGATAATGTTATTGAAATTCCATTAGATAAAATTGGAATCGATATGGGACAAACTCTTTCGAAAATTGCATATAATGATAATAACGAATTAAACTTATCTTGTTTTCCTACACATACCAGCCTTTCAGAGATTAGAAAATTATTGAATATAAAAAAAGATCAGTTAAAAATATTCAATTTTACTGGTGGAAGAAGTTTTCAGTTGTACACAGAATATTCAAAAGACTTTTCATCAAATCTTATAAATGAATTCGAAGCAAATGTGAAAGGCATCGAATTCCTTTATTCTCTAGAAAAAAAGAAGGATCTTTCACGCTCATTAATAGTGACCATAGGAACAGGGACTTCAATTGTTCTGAAAAACGATAATTTTAAACATTTGGGGGGATCTGCACTTGGAGGAGGTTTTTTTATGGGATTAATAAAAACTATATTCAATTTGGGTAATTTCCAACAAGCAATGATTTTATCCAAGAAAGGAAATCGATATAATGTTGATTTAAAGGTTTCAGATATATATCATTCAGATGATAAGAGAGTTGATTTACTTTTCAGAGAATTTACCGCAGCATCATTAGGTAAAATTAATGAAAATTATGATCTTAAATCTTTAAATAAAAAAGATTTTATAACTTCTATAATTTGTTTGATTGGTGAAAATTTAGGAACAATTGCTAATATTATGGCCGATAATAATGATGTTACAGATATTGTTTTTTGTGGAGGTTTTTTAAAAGAAAATAAGATTTTAAAGAAAATTCTCTCCCTTTTATGTAAAGTGAATAAAAAAAATGGAATTTTCTTAAAGAACTCTGAATTTTGCGCTGCAATTGGGGCATTAGATATTTAAAGTGTGCGCCGATTTGGAGATTTTTATTCATCGAATTAAAATTCTAGTAAAAACACTATAAATCGGCGCATGTTTAATAAGGTTGCAATTTTCTTTGTAATTAAAAAGAATTGAAGAATTAAAAAGAAAATTATTATTTTTTAAGTACCTTGTGAATGTTTTTCAAGTAAATCTTTATTAGTTTTTCCCATTTTTATTGCTAATTCTGCTATGATGGCATCTAAATAACAAAAAGCTGCAATTTCAAACATCGTACCTTCAGGCGCAAGTACTGCTGTATCTCCAACTACTTTATCTCGTTTTGTTCTACCTTTAAGTTTTATAGTAATATCGCCAATTCTGCCTATCACTGTTTCTGGATGACTAGTAATAGTGACAATTCCATATGGTTTCACTGTATTTACATAATTATTAAGTAAACTAACAACAATACCAGTAGTTCCAGAACCAGAAAGTACAATCAAGATATCCTTCTTCCGCAATGCGGGCATCGACGCTAAGTTAGTTACTATATGCACTTCGGCCCCTAAATGTACTAATCTTGTAGCAAAACATTGTAAAATAAAAGCACTTCTACCGGAGGCCAATAAGAATAATCTACGCTTATTTATTAACCCATCATGAACCAAATTAATAAATTTCTTGGTGTATTTGAAATTCTTGTCTAAATGGTCAATGTTAGCTTTAATATTATTCATAATTAATTCCATAGATTGAAATAAAATTCTTTTTGTTTCTCCATTAAGCGTTAATTCATTAGTTTCAGTCATGTTAAGTTTTTACTCGATAATTGATAATTTATCAATTTCCAATATTTATAATCTTGGATTTAAAATAATCTTTTTGTTTAATACTTAATTTCTAATAAAGTTTTTAAAGTCCAATATCAAACCATTATTTCTGCCTAAAATAAATGAGAATATGAATGATTTAGAAAAATACAATTAAAAAATTGAAATTAAGTTCAAAGTTCATTCTAAGTTCAAAGATCTCATCTATTAATACTTATCAAATCCTATTATATACATAGATCTTAAAAGTGTGATATAATGAATAAAAATAAAATTTCTCCGAAAGCTTATTTATTTCCTATGCCAGTTGCTCTTATCGGGGCTAATGTGAATGGAAAACCAAATTTTGAGACCCTCGCATATGTTGGTATTGTCGAAAGTCAACCACCATTAATTTCAATTGCTTCTTATGAAACCCATTATACTAATATTGGTATTAAGGAAAATGGAACATTTAGCGTTAACACGCCCTCGGAAGATTTGGCAGAAAAAATTGATTATTGTGGTATAGTTTCAGGTAAAGAAATAGATAAATCAGAAGTATTTGATGTATTTTACGGGGATCTAAAAACAGCACCGATGGTAAGTCTCTCCCCTCTAAATCTTGAATGTGAGGTTATTAAAACCATTAAGGTAAAGGAGTTAGTGGATGTCGATGAAGGTCATGAAATTTTTATAGGAAAAGTAGTAAATGCTTATGCTGACGAGAAATATTTAACAGAGGGGATACCAGATATTGCCAAATTTAAAACGTATACATATTCACTGAATAATTATTGGAAAGTTGGCGAAAAACTCGCTCCGGCATTTGAGATTGGAGAAAAATATGAAAAATAATAACACTACAATTTTTTTTTTTGATTAAAATGAATAATGAGAACTTAAATAAGCAAATTATTGAAGGGAATCTTTTAAGTCCCTTACCTGTAATTCTGGTTGGAGCAAATGTCTACGGTAAGCCTAACTATTTGGTTATTGGGTATAGCTGTCCATTTGATTTTGGCAAGTATATTTTCTTCAGTCTATCTAAAACACGCTATACTACAATTGGAATTCATGAGAATATGACTTTTAGTGTAAATATCCCTTCGGAGGATCTCGTGGAAAAAACAAATATTTGTGGAAGTAATTCTGGACGGGATATTGATAAAAGTTCTCTTTTTGATAATTTTTACGGAGAATTAAAAACAGCTCCAATGATTCGTGAGTGTCCAGTGAATATAGAATGCGAAGTACATGAAATACTCGACTATGAACGTAATGAAGGAATTATTGGTAAAGTAATTAAATCTTATGTTAATCATCAATACACATTTGAAGAAGAAGATACCATCAAGCTCGACTGGAGGAGGATACATCCGATTATATGGGTTACAGGGGGTGACTTTAATTATTACAAGCTAGGGAGCCGCATTGATTTTAATGAAAGTGATTAATATCAATAGGTTTCGAATTTAAACGTATTTAATTTCTTTAAATTCGAATTATGTTCAAAATTAAATTAGAAACTCATTAGTTAGTGAAACAGCTTTCACCCACTATTTGTTTTAATATTGAAGATAAAATTCATTTGGATTGAAGAAATATTGATTTTAATGAACGATCTTTTTCTTGGATTAGATTTTTCAACCCAGAGTTTGACAGCAATTTTAATAGATTTTAATTTAAGCAAAATAGTTTATAGGAATAGCATCAACTTTGATAAAGAATTATCACACTATAATACACAAAATGGAGTAATAATCTTAGATAACGAAAAAGTTATACATTCATATCCTCTTATGTGGGTGGAGGCTTTAGAATTACTTTTTGAAAAAATGAGGGATGCTAAGGTTTCTCTTTTTGAAATTAAAACAATTTCCGGTTCAGGACAACAACATGGAACAGTTTATTTAAATAGTGATTTTGTAAGAACCATTAAGAAATTAGATATGGGTAGAACATTAGTATCTCAATTAAAGAACTCATTTTCTCGTTCGACAAGTCCAATTTGGATGGATTCGAGTACGACTAAACAATGTGAAGAAATTCGCAAAAATTTAGGGGGATTAGAATCTACGATAAACTTATTGGGTTCTAATACCATTGAACGCTTTTCGGGACCTCAAATTCGAAAATTTTTTCAAGAGCACCCTTTATTGTACGAAAAAACCTCAATCATTCACTTAGTCAGCTCTTTTATGGCGTCAATTATGTTAGGAAAAAATGCTCCTATCGATCATGGTGATGGAGCTGGAATGAATTTAATGAATATAAAAACTAAGCTATGGGATGAGAGAGCTTTAGAAGCAACTGCACCTAATTTAAGAGAAAGATTACCTCCTCTTTCAGAACCTTATGCTATTATTGGCAAGATATCTTCTTATTTTGTAGGAAAATATGGATTTAATCCTGATACTAATCTAATAGCATGGTCTGGTGATAATCCAAATAGTCTTATTGGTGTTGGATTAATTGAAAAAGGGAAAGTTGCAATTAGTTTAGGTACAAGCGATACCTATTTTGGTTATTTAAAAAAATTATTTCTGGATTATAAAGGAGAAGGACACGTTTTTGGAGCACCAACAGGTGATTATATGAGTTTAATTTGTTATAAAAATGGATCATTGGCAAGAGAGAAAATTAAAAATAAATTTCTTCTTAATTGGGAGAAATTCTCTGAAATATTGAATAACACGCCACCGGGAAATAAAGGAAAAATAATGTTACCCTACTTTTTTCCAGAGATTGTTCCTCAAGTATTAGAACCTCATGTATATCGATTTGGTTTCAATGAAAATGATATAGAGGGAAATGTTAGAGGTATAATTGAAGCTCAATTCTTATCTATGAGACTACATTCAGCATGGATTGAAGAAAAACCAAATGAAATTTATGTTACTGGAGGAGGCTCTGCAAATAAAGACATTCTGCAAGTAATGGCGAATATTTTTAATACAAAAGTACGAACATTTGAAGTTACGGATTCCGCAGCTTTAGGCGCGGCATTAAGAGCTGCAAAATCTTATTATGATTTAAAAAAAACGGAAAAAACCTGGGATGAGATTATTAATAAATTTGTAGATTTTCAAAAAAGCTCTATTGTAAAACCAAATAAGAAATACATAAAACTATATGATGATATGCTTAACCTTTATCAGAAATATGAGGATTTTATTCTGAAAAATGGAGAGGATCCTGAATTAAAGCGCTTAGAATTTATTAAAAAATATTTTTGATATAATGAATTTAGTCCCTACATAATTATCATTAACGAAGGAAGTTTGAGAAAAGAAAATAATTCAAATTATTCATTCTTAATTATTAATACCTTATATAGAGAGTTCTATAGGGTATTATTTGAAAAAATATATTTAAAATTCTATAAAATATAATATAAATAATTTAAAGTGATCCAATATAGAACAGAATATGAATAGAGAGAGGAATATCTTTACTTTAGAAAATATAAAATTAGCTTCTATGGGCCCGGATACTATTGTCTATATCCCCCGTGCCTTAATTAAGCATAAAATTCTTGATCCTGAGAAAAAGTATAATGTTCATTTTGAAGAGATATCTGGAGAGGATCATGAAAAGGAGGGTTAAAATTCTTCTCGAAATGAGCTATGTTTAATAATTTCAAATTTTATATCATTATCTGCTAAAAATTTGACTATCTCTGGATGATAATCTGAGAGGATTTTTCTTTCTGTTTTCGTTTTGACCAATTTAGGGATATAAAATTCATCATCGGTTTCTTCTAAAGGAATATAGCTTGACAAGTATGCTGTTTTATTGTTATATTTGAAATAACACATATAATTCTCTATTCCGATTATATGGTTATCTTTTCTTACCCCTCTGAATCGTACCGATACTGTTTTTTTATCAGCTTCAAGTTTAAAGTTTTCTATTAAGGATGGTAAATCTCCAGGATGAACTATTTTATAGAATTCTCTTTTTTTCCAATTTAGAATTTCTTCCTGAGAATACCCAAAAATCTCTATAAATTTTGTATTAAAATATTGTAAATACCCTCTCTGAATTATTAACACTCCCATTGCTGAATTATCAGCAAAATGAAGAAATGTTTCATTCTTTAATTTTGTTGTAAATTCCTCATTAATTTGTACTTTTGACATTTCTTACACTCATTTCTGATTTTAATATTTTTTGTCTAAATTAGTCCCGAAGATAATAATTGGCTATCTGATTTTAATCTTTTTATAAAAGTAAAGGTTTATATTTTGTCGGAATATTTAACTTATCTATACTGCTTTCTATAGAAAACTCTATAAAAAGATGAAAATCAAAAATTAAAATTAGAGAGAAAATCAGATTAGACTTAAAAAATACTGATATTATTGATTTTTAGTTCAACTCAATTCAAATTTTCGGAATTGGCTTCTTAAACTTTTTTTATTTTAAATGTAAAGAAACTAAACTGTTCATAATGTTGAGATAATCATCAAAAATAGAAAAAGAAAAAAAAATTTTATAAATATTTACTATTGGATTTTACTTCTTTATTTGTATTTAATTGAAAGGAGTAAGTCGTTCTTTGTTATTTTCTTTCTATTCGCATGCATTGTGAAAGTTCTTGCTTGTTCAGTTAAAGCAGTTGCGGTTTTTTCTAAATGATCAATTAATAAATCAACTGCATTTCGAGCTACAATGCTTGCTCCCTGTTGCTTCATCAATCGACGAATTGGGCTCCATGCGAAAGAATGTTTCTTTTTAGCCATTTTTTATTCCTCCATTTTTTTTTACTAAAATTTTAAAAATTTAGGTTTTTAATTTTTTTTGAAGTTATTATTAATGTTTCTTAGATAGTATAATATCTGAAGAGTTATTTAAATGTTATGGCAAATCAGAAGAGTGTGAAGAGTTAAATAAAAAAAAAATCACGACAAAAAATCTTCGTTATAAAAAAATTACTCATCATCTATGATCATTCGATGGTTGATCATAGTGAAGATATGAAATGTTTTTGTTAGTATCACCATTATTCAAATATTAAATTTGATAAACAAACTTTTTATCTTAATTTGGCTATGATTTACTGGCGAATTAATAAAAATATAATTGATAAAAGTGATCGGCAACAAATGTTTATGACAAAAATTATGTGATCATATAATCATCAATCATTCAAAAAAGATGAATTAACTTTTATAGAATCAAAATTATACTGATATCAATATTGGTTAATCCTTCTTTTAGGTAGTTTTTATTGAGATTTAATGGCGAATTAAAAAATTTTTAATGGAAAAAAATAATCCCCATTGAATTTCATATTATTTATTTTCTGATCATATCAATTAAGATATAATCAAATTAAGAAGTAAAAATTAATTTCAATTTGGAGATCATAGGGTTAATCGAAATATTAAAAATGATAAGAATTGAATAAGAATAAAAATTGCGTATTTTTAGAGGAAAATGATAAATATTTATAAATTAAAAGAAAAATTTTAATTAAATCTGATTATTTATTATATCAAAAATACAAAATAATTCAATAATTTAGATTTAAAAAAAATGGCTCAACAGATAATGGTACCAGGAGCATGTGGTGTTGCTATAAAATGCAAAGATGCTGTTGTATTAGGCAACGACCGACGAGCAACCTGGGGATATACTGTTACAAATAAATCAACTCAGAAAGTCTTTAAGATTACTGAATATATAGGCTTAGCAGCATATGGGTTAATTGGTGATTTTCAAATTCTTGTGAGAATCCTTCGAGCACAAGCAAGTCTATATGAACTCGAAACTGGGGAACGTATCTCGACACAAAGTATGGCAAAATTATTATCCAATTATCTATATTCGAGGAAAATGATGCCTTTATATACAAACTTAGTGATGGCAGGAGTGGATAAGGATGGCCCAAAACTTTTTACTTTAGACGCTCTTGGAAGCCTTATGCCTGATGATTATGGAACTGCTGGAACGGGAATGCTTTTATCAATCGGTATTCTAGAAGCAGAATATAAACAAGATATGACAACTGCGGCTGGTGAAAAACTAGTTGAAAAGGCAATCAGGAACTCAATTAAACGAGATGCCATGACGGGGAATGGAATTGATATATTGACGATAACTCAGAAAGGCGCAAAAGAAAAGTTTATCGAGATCAAAGAATTAGGAGAGTAATTTCTTAAACTTTTTATTTTTAAAATTAATATACTCTACTTTCTTACCATTAAGAATTTATTTTATGAAAAGTTATTAATTATTGAATACATATATGCTAATAACGGGTAGATTCAAGTTGAATTTTTCTAATAATGCATTTAACGATACTAGGGAAATTCACGGTTTTTCTAAAGATGAGATTTTAGAAATTAAAGAAATGCTTGGTAAGTTTAAATCTGAAGGAGCAGATGGTATCAAAATAAATGAATATTTAAGATCAAAGCTACATCTATCTTCTGAAATATTTGTTAAATATTCAAGTTATTTAGAGAATCTAAAAAGCTTTACAAAAAATTATTTAATATCTACTCAGGGGACAAAATATTGTTATTTAAAAAGTGAAATAATGGAGGAATTAAGAGTCCTCACGGGTAATTTACAAAACTTTAGCTCAAATATAAGAAATATTAAAAGAATAACAAAAAATAGTAATGGATTAAATGATCTATTGTCAACAATAGAAGATCTTTTAAGAGAAATGACTCATCTTGGTTCTGATTTACAAGAATCTATGAAAGAAATTGAAACCATTCACGATGACACAACACAATTATGGATAGAAATTAATAAAATTAAGAATTTGAATTTTAAATTAAATGAAATTCCTCCCTCTTTAGAAAATTGGGATGAAATTAAAGAACTAGTTATTTTTATTAAAAGTTTAAATGAAGTATTTTTACACAAGAGAAAGAAAGATAAAAAGGAGAGGATATTAACATTTCATTTCGATGAAATTTATCAATTTTTTCACTCAATAGATGAAAATAAAATTAAATTTTATTCCGATTTAATTTACATTCTATATTCAAACAAATTTTTTGAAGATTATCAAGGAGAAGAATTTATTAATGTCCTTGAAAGAAAAAAGGTATTACAAAATTTAAAAAACTTCGTTCAACCTTTGCTTAAACAATTAATTGAGGATAAATTGCACGATGTGCTAGTTGAAATTAAGGAATTTGATTCAAAGGAAAGAGGGCTAAAAATTAATTTAAAAACTCTTTTAGAACAAAAAATCAGTATTTTTTTTCCTAAGATTGTTGAGTATTACATTGATGGCATGGAGATGAAGTTCCAAGAGAAAATTCATAATGTAATCGAAGCAGAGAAATTTGAAGAAATTGCTAACTTTTATTATCAAAAAATTGATGATTTTTCAAATAAAATTAATAACATTGAAGACTGGGTATTAGGTATTGAATATTTACTTAAACCATATGAGAATATAACAACTGGATTGCGAAAAATTTTTTCAAATTTAACATCTGAAATCTTTCGTAGAAAGAATGAATATTTAACTTTTATTAAAACAGTAAAAGATGAAGAGTTAAGGGTTGAAGTAAGAAGGTTTGTATCCGATAAAATATCAGAAGTCAATGAATTAATTAGAGTCTATGAAGACGAAGCTTCCTTAATTATTAAAGAAGAATTCCCACAATTAAAAAGGATTAGGGAAATTTTAAGTGACTATTATCAAAAAATCCAGAAAATTAAAGATGAGGTCTATAAAAAATTAGATTCTATAAAAGAGAATGATATCGATGCTTATCATGTTATTAAGTATTGGGAAGATAGTTTAAATCGTAAAAAACAACAGTTAACATTTCTGATATCACTTCTCCTCAATAAGTTGTTTAAAAGCTTCAAAGAATTAATAGATAAAGAAGGAATCTTATTTGCGACTATTACTGAAATTACTGAACAAACAGAAAATTTTGAGGGACTACCTCTTAATTTTGCATTATCTTCCTTTTTGGCTGAAAGATTAAGTGAGGAAGAATTAAAAGAAAGAATTTCTGAGATAAAATCTAAGGTAAATCAATTAAGTAATTCGCTAGGTTTGTATCAGGTAGAAGTTTCAAAGTTAGAAAAAATACTTTCGAATAGGGTGAAAGTAAGAAAAGGAATATCTCAATCTGATGTTCAATGTACTGTTTGTCATAAATATATTAATTTTGCTAAAAATAAAGTTATTACTTGTCCTTTTTGTGCGAGTACATATCATTATTTATGTGTTGCATTTTGGCTTTCAAAATACAATTCATGCCCGATGTGTCAAAATCATTTTCTTGAACCTCATTCAGGGCTATTTGAGAGTGAAGAAGATCAAGAACTAGACCGATTTTGAATGCTCAATTCATAAGAATCTCTATTATTCTTGTCAAAACGTTGGAGGAAATAAGAGAATATTTAAAGTTAGATAGGCTCCAAATATAATCATAAATGCTCCACAACCAATCAACACATATTTGTAAATTTTGGGGTTAAGGGATTTGCCTCCAAAATATACAAAAAAAGAAATTGGTACATACCATACTAAGTCACCTAACTCATGTCCGATAAAAAAGGTAAGAGTCCCAATGGTTGTTGAAAAGAAATATTTAAATCAACCATAATTGTTAAACCCACAGTAGCCCACCAAAATACCCAATACGGGTTTGTTATCGAATAAAAAATGCCCCCTATAAAGCTATTACCTTTAAAACTCTTCATATTTTGATTATCTAAGTCAAAATTAACCAAGTATTGTTTTCTATAAACATTCCTTATTGTGAGAGAGCCAAACGTTATTAAACAACTCCCTCCGATAATTCCTAAAATAATTAGGAAGATTAAATTTTGAAATAGTAGAGAAGCCCCAAGTAATAAAATGATAATTAAAGTAAATTCTAAAAGAGCGTGACCTAATATTATCAAAAAACCAGCTAAATATCCCAATTTACTTTTAAGAGATTTATAAATAGTAAAAGTTAATACAGGTCCAGGAGATAAAGCACCAGTAAGAGCAACTAAGAAAGAAATTGTAAGAATTTCAATCATATCTAAATAAAAGTAGAATAATAAAATAATGAAAAATAAAGGTTACAAAATCATCCTAAAAGCCGACTCACAACTGCCAATATTACAACGATTATAATAACCATCGGAAGAATTATTAATAGAGCCCATAAATAAGCTTTAAAGAATCCTCTTCTGAAAGATTTTACTCCATCATCCCATTCTTTTTTAGTATTATCCTGCCAATTTTTTATATCTTGTTGAATTTTTGATTTACGATTCTCCCATTGTTCTTTTGTTTCTAAGTTCATTTGTTCCATTTCTGTATTCCATTGTTTAATTTTGCTATCCCAATCTTGTTTTATTTTATTGAAGAAGCCGTCGACTTTTTCTTTATTTTCTTCCCATACTTCTTCACCTTTCTTTGTTTGTTTTTCTAAAGAAGCCTTAAAATTATCAAATCCATCCTTAGCTCCATCAATGAAACTTTTCCAGCCTTTTACAATAAGATTTTGATCTTGTTTTTCAGAATCTTTTAAATTATTTTCTTTACTCATATTTTTTTCTTAATCCATTTTAATATTTAAATTCAGTAAGTAAATTTCTTTTTCCATATTTAATTACTTATTGATAAATAGATTTTAGTAAATATTAAAAATTAACTCTATTAAATCATGAAATTTAATTATATTCAAAAAACGCCGTTCTATAATAGTCTTTCGGAGATTGGGAAAAGAATTTTTCTACCGGATGGTATCTTCTATTGGTCTGGAAGAGCGAAAAATGAGGCTGAATTAATTGGAACTCTTGGGGCTGCTTATGGATTTGAAAATGATTTTATTGAAGGAGGAAGTACCGATTGGCTCCCTTGTTATCTCAGAGAAATTACTGATTATTCTAATCTTTCTGTGAAACAAATAATTCCATATACTTCCATTGGTGGCCTACTCGAAACAAGAAAGATATGGAAAGATTGGATTATTAAAAAATCATTATATAGCGAAAAGGAGGCTTCATTATTATCTAGATTAGAAAAGTATATAACAACTCCAGTAATAACGGGGGGAGTTACAAATGGAATTTTTCAAGCCTGTTCAATGTTTTTAAATCCAAGTGATTATATTATAGTGCCAAATAAAAGATGGGGGAATTATGATAATATAATTTACAAGTTTATTGGCGCAAAAACTCAATCTTTTGAATTTTTTAAAGAAAATGAGATGAATATTGATGGATTGAGATCTGCTATAGAAAAAATTGCTAAAATTCAGGAAAAAATTGTCCTTCTTTTAAATTTTCCAAACAACCCAACAGGATATGTTCCTAAAAAAGAAGAGGCATCAAATTTAGTTGAGATGTTAAAAGATAGTCAAACTACTCACGACAAACCTATAATTGTTTTGGTTGATGACGCATATGAGCCATATGTTTATAAGGATGATGTTTTAGACAAGTCTATATTTTATGATCTACACCAATTAGATGAAAACGTAATTCCAATCAAATTAGATGGAATAACTAAAGAACTATTAATCTATGGAGGGCGGGTAGGTTTTCTCACCTTAGGATTAAAACCATCTTGGATAGCTGATGAAGAAGAATTACAGAACTTAAAGGATGAAATACATAATAAATTAGAAGGGTTTATTCGCGCTACAATATCAAATTGTAACAGTTTCTACCAAGTACTCATCCATAAATTGTTTGAAGAGAACGGATTTGAACAAATTATCAAATCACGGGAGGGGGTATATAAATTACTTAAAAAAAGGTATGAAACTATTAATTCAGAGCTAAAAAAAATAAATAATCCGAATATATCAATTGATCCTAATTCGGGTGGGTTTTTTGTATTTGTAAATTTAGACTCTAACAAAATTAAAGCAGGAAAATTCGCAGATCACCTATTAAAAGAATATAAAGTAGGGATTATACCTATAGAAAAATTAGATGAGAATATTAATGGAATTCGAATTGCTTATTGCTCAATAGATCTTAGTAAAATACCAGAACTAGTAAAAAGAATTGATTTAGCTCTTAAAGATTTTTAGAGTAGGTATTTCATCCTCTCTAAAAATAAATATATACAGCAATATTATCAAAATTTTTATAAACTTATTTTTATAATGTAATTAAAAAGAATTTTTTAAAAAATAGTTGGTAAAAATGAAACTATATTTAATTGATCAAGGAAATTTAAAAGAAATCAATAAACTGATCTTTTCTAGTGGAGATGTTTACCTATTAGATGATGAGAGGACTATTTACGTGTGGATAGGAAACAAGTGTTCTGTTGATGAGAAAACCGCTGGTGCGGCTCAAGCGAGAACACTCGATCAACAACGTGGCGGTGCAGCTAAAATAATTACGGTTGATCAAGGGCAAGAATCAAGAGAATTTATGAAAACGATCAATCCAATGGGTGCAATGAAGATCGTGGAGAAAAATTATGCAAAAACATTACTTAAAGACGTAACTACAGGTGATTGGGCAGGATTTCATGAGTGGAAAAACGTTCTTTACCGCGCTTCATCAGAAGAATTTGAGAATATCAATACTATGAAAATGATTCAAGTTCCCTTTAAAAAAGAATCACTTGATTCTGAGGATTGCTATATTGCTGATTTAGGAAATAAAGTTTATATTTGGCAGGGGAAAACTAGTACAGTTAAAGAACGTGTTAAAGCGGGTCAATGGGCACGTGCCATAGACGCTGATAGAGCAGGATTACAACAGGAGACGATCTATGAGGAGGGTGATGACGCAGAGTTTATGACAGCTTTAGAAAGAGGGGAAGACTATAAGGAATCAGATGCAGTCCAACTAAAAGCTGAATCCGTATTAGAAGGTGAAGATGAGGATGATAAAATCGCAGAAGCAATCCAGCCAGAATTTAAATCAGAGGTCAAAGAAGTTACTCCCGCAGAAGTAAAAGAAGATATTTCTGAAGTGAAAGCTTCTGGGGCGGCTCCAGGAATACCTGGAAAAACTGATACTTCCATTCTAACCATTGACAAAATAGAAGGACGTAGAAGGTGTCCTGAATGTAATAACGAGAATCCCCTTATGATTCATGAGAGTGTTGATAAAGGAAATATAATTTTAGATTATCCACGCATGTACGGAAAGAAGTTCCGTTGCGGAGAATGCGGCGTGGAATGGCGTGAAAAATAAGGAATTAATCTATATCTTTTATTTTTTCTCTTTTTTTAATAGAGTATGATCCTTAAGATTTAGTTCATTATTTTATTTTTTCTAATAGACTAGGAGAGATAAAAATGGGACAATCCAACCTATTAGCAACTCGCATTCTTATATTTTCAATAGTTCGCATCCCATAT
>JAZGEW010000064.1:0-24899 GCA_036478875.1 Promethearchaeia archaeon
TTTATTTCTCAAATTATAATTATAAATATTAGATAAATTTAATAATTTCTAATTACATGAAATTTCCAACTTCAGAGTTAAATAAATATTGTAATTCCAGAGATACTTTACAAGGTATTTTTTCTGTATTTGGCGATTTTGGCGTTGGAAAAACTACCTTTGCTCTCCAAACTGCAATAAATTGTGCCAAATTCGGAAAATCTGTTATATATGTTTATACTAAACCTAATCTCCCTTCTGAAAAGATTATATTAATTAATAAAATCTCTAAAGAAATTTATGACGATGTTCTTTTTATTCAAATAGTAAATTTTAATGAATTATACAGCTTAATTTTCAATTTAGAATTTTTAATTTTAAATAATTTAACCAAAAATAAACCTAAATTTAGTTTAATTATTATTGATTCAATAACAAATTTGTATCGATTAGATTTAAATAAAGATAATAAAGAAAAAAACTATTCCTTAAATTATCAATTAAATCAAATGTTAGCTAATTTAACTTATCTAAATGAAAGATATAACATTGAAGTTTTGATTGTTACTGAAATACGCAGAAAATCTTTTGAAGATCAAATAATTGAGGTTCAAAGTGGTGGAAAAGTTATGGAATTTTGGGTAAAATTCAATATAAAAATTACTAAAACTGAAAAATTAAATGAGAGAAAATTCTTATTTACTAATATTACTGAAAAGCATTCAATTGAATTTACTTCAAATTTGGGAGAACAAGGATTTAAGTAATAATTATTGGCAAATTTTAGCTGTTTCCAAACCATTTGTTTATATTCAACCATGTTAAAAAAAGATCTGACTTTAATTAAAGAAGGTTCAGTAGAATTTTACTTATATAATATCGATCAAGGATCGATCCCCTCAAAGTCAATGAATGTTTTTTATAATAAAAAAATGGAGATTAATCGTGATATTTCAACTTTAGCCATTAATACTTATAGTTATTTGTATGATCAAAAAAAACTCATAATTATAGATTCTATGGCAGCTTCAGGGATAAGCTCAATTAGGATTATAAGAGAATGTAAAAATATTGAAAAAATTTTTATTAATGATATTAATCCTGGAGCTATTAAACTAATTAAAAAAAATATTAAATTAAACAGTCTTTATAAGCCACCAATAAAGATAATTATAACCCAAAAAGATGCTAATCTTCTATTTTCTGAAATTGCCACCAATAAATGTAAGTTTTCAAACAAAAGACAAAAAAAACCCAATATAATTTCGATTGACCCATTTGGAACTCCAAATATTTATATTGACTCTGCTTTCAAAACAATACAAAATGTAAATGGATTAATGTGTATTACCGCCACAGACACAGCTGTCTTATTTGGAATTCGCCCTAAGGTATGCATTAGGAAATATCTTGCTAAACCACTTCATACTGAGTATTGTAAAGAAATAGGAGGACGTATTTTAATATATTATATCTCTCGAATAGCTAATATTAATAAGATAGGGATAGTTCCCCTCTTAACCTTCTACTCAGGGCATTTTATTAGAGTATTCTGTGCAACATTTAAAAATCAAAAAGAAATTACTAAATCCTTTAAAAATTTCGGATATATTATCCACTGTAATAATTGTGGATATCGTTCTTCTTTTGGAAATAGTATTTTAAAATTACCTAAAGAATGTCCTTTATGTGCAAATAAAAAAAGCCTTGATTTTGCGGGACCCTTATGGATTGGTAAAATTCATAAAATAAGTTTTATTAAAAACATGCTTAACTTAAATGAAAGCTCTAAATTTCCAAATAAAAAAAGAATAGAAAAACTTCTGTCTTTTACTATTGAAGAAAATGATATGCCAATTTCATATTTTAACCTTCATAAACTTTGTCAAAATTTAAAACTTACATCAGTTCCTAAAATTAAAGATGTCATTAGTATAATTAAAGAAAAGGGTTATCAATGCTCAAGGACTCATTTTGATTTTTTATCTATAAAAAGTGATTTGGATTTATTTTCATTAAAAAAAATTTTAATTGATATACAAAAATAATAATTGAATATAAAATGGGTAATAATCGAGAATCTCATAAAAAAGAACCATATTATAAACGAGCTAAAAAAGAAGGTTATCGTGCAAGATCTGCATTTAAATTATTTGATATTCAAAAAAGGTTTAATATCTTTAAGAGATCATTTTACATCTTAGATATAGGATGTGCTCCAGGTTCATGGTTGCAAGTAGAAAAAAAACATGCTGAAGAGAATTTAGATAAATATAACGATCACTATTATCATCGAGATCACTATAAGATAATGGGTGTTGATATTGAGAAAACTTCACCCATTGAAAATATTAATATATTAAAAGCAGACATTACAAAACCAGAAATCCAGACAGAAATTAATTCTTTTTTTCAAAGTAAATTAGATTTAATCTTATCAGATGCCTCAATTAAGAAAACTGGCAATAAATTCTCTGACCATTTAAAACAATTAACTCTGTGTTATAAGATATTGGAGTTAGCAAGAAATAATTTAAAATTTAAAGGGAACCTAGTAATTAAAGCTTTCCAAGGTTCTGATTTTAATAAATTTTACAAAGAAATGAATCCTATTTTTAGGATTTTAAAATCCTATAAACCAATATCCTCTAAAAAAAAAAGTAATGAGATTTTTTTAATTGGTTTACAAAAAAAAAATTAAATATCTCGCAATTGAGCTTTAATATCATCAAAATTTATGTTATAATCTTCTCCTTTTAAAGCAAGATCAATCCATTCAGTCAACCATGGGCAATGTTGTGGATTAAATTGATCTAGATTAGAGTCATTACATTTATCTCGAAAAGGACATATGAAGCATGGCTGTTTAGAAAACATTTTCCAAATAAAATCTTTTATGTTTTTATTAATTTTCAGACTTTTAACCTTTACATCAATTTCCTCAAGTGCAAAGATGTGTTTAGTCCAAGAGGCATCAACTAATTCTCGAGTCATTTTTATTTTTGATTGTAATGCTAAGATGTCTAAAATATTTTCTAAATCATTACGTTTTTTGTTACTCAGTTTCAAAAGCCTGTCAAATAATAGATCTCTTTCCCGATTTATTATATTAAGAATTATTTTTTCATCTTTTCTTAAAGTACGATTGAATTCTTTTTTTTTTTCTTCTATTCTTTCAATTCTCCTTTCAACTTCAGATTTTTCTTCTAAAGGGCCTTCAACACGTTCCTTTATTTTACATTTATGGCGAGATAAATAAGCAAACCCTTTACCACAATAAGGGCAAATTTCTTTTTTTTTTTTTGCCATTGGAATGAATAGAGTTATTTTGATAAGATAAATTTGAATATTAAAATTATACTTACTATGTTATAATCATTATGAATATTTTAAAATTAATTTTACGTTTTTTCGAGATTTCAACACAAATTTTTCACTAAATTTATATTGTTAATTTTAAATTGTATTTAAACTATAGAGTTCATTAATACCTAATAATGACTATCAATAAATTATTGGGGATCGATAAACATCAAATAATTAACATACAAAAAACCTATAATGATTTTGTAAATAATAAAAATGATCAACACATCTTAACTTCAGGAGCAAAAAATTTTGATGAAACTATAGGAGGAGGTTTTTACAGAGGTAAAAAATATTTAATTTTTGGAGCAAATAAAACAGGTAAAACTCAACTATGCCATCAATTATGTGTTCAAGCTTTTATACAATTCTCCAAGCATAGTAAAAATTCTAAAATTAACAATAAACAATATGTTTTTTATTTTGATACAGAAAATACATTCCGTCCTGAAAGAATAAAGGAACTTATAGTAAAGTATGATGTTGAACTCAATATAATGCTTAAAAATATTTTAGTATCTAAAATTATGAGTAATTCTGCTTTTTTACTTTCTTTAAATGAACTTGAAAACTTCTTGGGAAATAATTCTATTAACGTACTAATTATTGATTCAATAAATAACTATTATAATTCTGATTTAGCAAATAGAAATATCACCAATAATAAAGCAAAAGAGATTTTTTTGAAAATCTTAACCAAAATAGATGAACTCTTATCATATCATAATTTAATTATCGTAGCAACAGCACAAGTTACCTCAAATTTCAATAGAAAAACTCAACTAAAAGTGTTACCCCTCGGTAACCACATTTTAAACCATTTTTTTTCAGAATATATATATTTGGATTATAAAGAGTACGATAAAAGGTATGTCCAAGTAGTTAATTCTTTGAATCTTCCTGAAAAAAGACTACTATATAAAATAACATCCTCAGGAATTCAAGATTATAAAATTTAACTCAGAGTATTTAGAAATTTAAAAATTCTTCAATGGAAAGATTTATAAAATCTTCTGTTATATGCTCAGAATTAACAAAATAAATTGGATTTTTTATCATTTTCTTTAACCATTTTATTACTTTCAAAGCATAAATGAGTTTTTTTAGTTTGATAGGATTTGCTTCTTGATTTACTTTTATATTTATTTTGGAATACTTCCCTATTATACCACCAAAATCCATACCTATTAGAAATAATCTGTGAAATGGAGATATTAAAGATCGTAAAAAAAAAAGTATTCGGTCTCCATCAGTAAACCCACCTGGGTTTATTAAATTTGTTAATGGTTCTACTTGGGTAGTTCCGATAATATTTTCAAATTTAATTATCTCATCTTTAAAATATTGTAGTTTTTCAATATTATCTCCATGAGCATGAACTATATTAAAACTTGCATATTCAAATTCATTTTTAGTAATCCCATCTAAATCTGTAAAGATCGCATCAATTTTAATACCTTTTTCTCTTAATAAGATTGAGGCACCATCTGCAGCTAAATTGATGAAATCTTCAAAAAAAAATGCCCCTTCTTTTTTCCAAATAACATCAACGGTTTTTTCTAGCGATGGACCACATCCAAATACTAAAAGTGAAGGTTTTGTTAAAATTCTTTTTTTAAACGAATTTAAAACATCATGTAATATCCAATTTTGACTTTTCTTTAAAAATATCTGCGATAAGTAATCACGGGCTTCACAATCCTTTTGATAGTCAAATTTGAAATCTTTTTTTATCAGATCATACCAATTTTTAAATTCTTTATGGAAATTTACTTGATCCTTTAGCTTAGAAGCCATATTTTCTAAAAAATCTTTTTAAAAAATCAATCATAAAATTTTAAATTATTACCTTAATTAATAAAAACATACTATTTAATTCAATATTATTATAATTCATAAATTTAATAAAAAAGAGTTTGATATGAATGGCTAAATGGTTTACTAAAACACACCAATGGTTTGATGATGCCACTAAAATGGTTGGAATTACACCATACGCTGCAGAACAGCTTGGAGAAATTAGTTTTGTTGATGTAGAAGGACTTGAAGATGCTGAACTTGAACAAATAAAAATGGATGGAGATGAACCCTCAAGCGATCCAATTGATTGCACAGTTGAATCAAGTAAAGCTGTTGGTGATATTTATTCACCCGTAAGTGGTAAAGTAATTGAAGTTAATGCCGATTTGATGGACGAACCTGAAAAAATTAATGAAGATGCTTTTGCCGCTTGGCTATATAAAATAGAGCCATCAAATTGGGAAGCTGAAAAGGGCAACCTATTAGATGAAGGAGCATATAATACATTTAAAGGTTAAAAAATATAATTACTCTTATTAATAACATTTTTCTTTTTTTTTATTTTCACTAAGATTTTCAAAAGAATTCAATAATTTTATTCTTAATAATAAGTCTAATTTGAATTTATAAGTTTTAATATATATTGTGTAAATGATGAAGAATTATTAAATAGGTTAGTAATGAAGGCTTCTTTTATATTTAATGGTTAAATTACCCCCAATTTCACAGATATTATATATTGGAGTAATATAAACGTTATGATAATCATCATCATTCCAATTACTAAAATCCATATTGCCATTTTTTTATTGTATACATATTTGGATGCTTGAAACAAAGCGATGAATCCAACAGAACAAAAAAGAATTAAAGTAGACGCAACAATCCCTTCGATAATAAAACTTTCATGAAGATCATTAAGGATAAAAATGGGTTCTCCCTGAGCATTAGCCCCTACTGCAGGTGGTTCTCTAACCATGAAATAAACCACACCAGTTTGAAGGACAAATAATATTATCAAGATAGTAATTACACTTAAAGATCTTGAAGGCATTGGAAAGGAAATTCTTGGTAGTTTCAATCTTGGAAAATTAATTTTTGGCTTCCTTATTGATTTTCCAAAAATCCAAGGAGTTCTACCTTTAATTTTTTCAAAAACCGTTTCAGAACCAATAATGTCCTCTTTTTTCGATAATTCTTTTTGCATAGGCTATGGATTAATTATTAAAATAAATTTATTAAGTTTTTCATAGAGTTACCAAATAACTCTTATAATTTAACTTAATTTTCTTAGTAAACTAATTAATAATTTCCAAACTTTTGTAACAGATTTAATTAGTAAGCGTTCATCTGGTGAATGAGCTCCTTCATTTGTAGGTCCAAATGAGATCATTTCCATTTGAGGAAATTTCTTTTTCAAAATTCCGCATTCTAAACCGGCATGAATTGCTTTAATATCTATATCTTCATTAAATATCTCTTTATATGTTTCCTTACATTTTTTTAACAATTTAGACTGAAAATTAGGTGTCCATCCCGGATAATCGGAATCTTTTATAATATTAATTTCTAAACCACTTAAGTCTAATAAGGCTTTAGTTTTTTCCCAAAGAACGACTTTAAAATATTCACTTAAACTTCTTTGACTTATTTTGATTTCTATATCATCATCTCTAGTTGTTATTGTACCAAAATTAGAAGAACTAAATACTAATCCATCAATTCGAGGATGCATTGAGAGAGGACCATTTGACAATAAGTACATTATATTTAATAAGTTATCCTGAACATTTTTATTTAATATCTTATTGTTGGTATAATCCTCTAATTTCTCTATTGATAAATTTAGATCAGGTTCGATCCCCTCAAAAATTACTTTTATTTTAGTAAATAGAGTTTTTATGTAAGATAAGATCTCTGAGGAACTATTTTTTTTAATATATAATATAGCAGTTACTTCTCGGGGTATAGCATTGGTTCTATTACCTCCATTTATTGAACAAATATGAAATGAATATCGTACATTTAATTTCCAGAGAAGTTGACCAATGATTTTTAATGCATTTCCTCTTCCAATATGAATATCTACACCTGAATGACCTCCTAATAAACCAGAAATAAAAATTTTAATTGGTATAAACTCTTCATTTTGTTGGTTTAATTCTATCGTATTTCTTTTTATTTCAATGAAGTGAACAAGACCGCCAGCACATCCTATTGTTACTGCATCATCTTCTTCTGAATCAAGGTTTATTAAGAAATCTCCATCTAAAAACTCTTTCTCAATATTAAACGCACCTCTAAGACCTTGTTCTTCATCAACAGTAAATAACATATTCAATCCTAAGGAATCAAAATTCAATTCTCCTTTGTGTATTTTTTTCAATAAAGTTAATATATAACATATCCCGACACCATTATCAGCACCTAAAGTAGTTCCTTCAGCTGTAAGCCATTTATCATTCTCGATTTCTTCAACTTTTAATTTTAATGGATCTTTTGAAAAATCATGAGTTATTGATGAATTTTTTTCGCAAACCATATCCATATGACATTGTAACACCCCTCTTGATTTTTGTTTTGATTTTGCGGGAACTATTACTACTAGATTTCCAACAGAATCACTCTTGCTTTTAAAACCCAATCTCTCTGCCTCTTCCTTTATAAACAATCTTATTTTCTCTTCATGTTCAGAACATCGAGGAATTTGAGAAACTTTTTCGAAATAATCCCAAAATTCAGAGGGTTGTCCTAAATCTTTTAAATTTAACAATATTATCCCTTCTAATCAAAATTTATATATTGATTCATTTATAATAATTATAAAATAACACAAAATTCTTTATAACTTTGCTTAAAGGCTGATTAAATGAGTTGGAAAGATCTTTATTCAGAAGTGAAAAAACGTAAAATAGAAGCACTAAATAAAAAGGATGTTGTGCAAGCTGTTGAAAAACATGGAAAGATTTTAGCTGTAAGTGGAAGATATGAAAAACCAAAAAAAGTAATTGAGTATATGTACGCATCCTTGAAGAAAGTAATCAAAGAAAAAGAAATAATGAAAGAAGATTTAAATCAGTATGATGTAGTACTTATTGGGTGTCCAGGTAGTGATATCCCGTATGCTGCTCATCTAAAAGTTAGAGATTTTGTCATGAATGGTGGATGGTTGATAACAACTGATTGGGCTCTACGAAGTATTATTGAAAATATTTTTCCGGGTTTTCTACGCTGGAATAAAGCCAAAACCGCCGATGCAGTTGTTGCATGTCAAATTAATGAACCAAACCACCCCTTTTTAGAGGGTGTAATAAGTGAAATTCAACAATCTAAGTGGCAAAAACAATCTGCTAAAAATACAAAGAAAAGTGAATTTCGTTGGTGGTTAGAAACACGATCATTTCCTATACAAATTTTAAACCATCAAGCAGTTAAAGTATTAATTGGTTCATGGGAACTTCAAGATAAGTGGGGTGAATCCCCCGTACTTGTAGAGTTTGATTATGGAAAAAAAGGAGGGAAAATAATCCACATGATTAGCCATACTCATTTACAGAAAGGTAGCGCTAAAGGCAAATATGCCTCTGCTTTAATCTTAACAAATATTTTAGATGAAAAAGTATCTCAAAAAATGGGTATAAAAAAAACGCCATCCTCTGGATACGTTTCCGATTGGCAACAACCTCAACCTCAACAGCAATATAATCAACCTCCTTTAGAAGAACAATGGGTTACTCCACCATCACAAACTGAATACTTAACACCAGCAACAGAAGGTAGTGGACTGACAGAAACCTCTCAAATAATTGAGATTGATGTAAATAATCCTAGTTTCTCATTCACTAATAAGTGTATTTATTGTGGTTATGATTTCACGGAATATAAAGGAAAAGTTTATGCCTGCAATACGTGTAAAACCTTATATCATGAAAATTGCATTAATACCCAAATTAATGAAGGAATATGCAAAAATTGTATCAGAATTTTATTATGGTAATTTTGTTTTTTATGATATATTATACCCTCGTACACTTTCTGTTGCCAATATATTTCTTTTAATAATAACTTTTAATAATATTCCTGAAAATTCTAATAATTAGAGTAATTATGGTTGATTTTAATCGAATATTTGAAGAGGTTGACAACTTAGATAGAGATAGAGTCATGGAATTAATGAGGACTCTAATTAATATTAATACTACAGTACCTCCAGGTAATTCTTACAGAGAATATATAGATGCAATTTCACCTTATTTTAAAGATTTAGCTTTTGATCTTGAAGAAGTTACTGTTCCAGAAGAACTTATTAACAAAATTCCAAAACCTCTAGAAGGTCCACGAATCAATCTTGTTGCTACAAAAGAATTCGGAATAGATAAATATATAACTTTTTGTCGACATATGGACGTTGTACCTGCAACTAATGAAGGAAATCAAAAATGGAAATTTCCCCCCTTTGAAGCTACAATGATTAAGAGTGGAAAAATTTATGGTCGTGGAGTAGGAGATAATAAAGGTCCTATGATCAGTTTAATCCTTGCCCTTCAAATAATAGATAAATTGAATCTCAAACCTAATTATAATATTAGAGTCTTGAATTGCACTGATGAGGAAATCGGTTTTTATCCCGGAATACGCTATTTAGCAGAGCAAGGGTACGTAAAAGGAACAATATTTTCCATAGATTATGTTGTTGAACCAATAATTTTAATGGGTACTGCGGGTGTTTTAGAAATTGATATCAAAACAATTGGTAGAAGTTCACATTCTGGTCTTAGCCTTTTAGGAGTTAATGCTTTAGAAGAAATGGTTCCGATTTTAGTAGAACTGATGAAATTGAAAAAAAAAGTGGAAGCACGTCAAAGTAAAGATATTCCTGGGTTTCCAGATCCTAAAACAAAAGAAAAACACAATTTATCTCCATTATTTAACTTAGATATAATAAAATCTGGTATAAAATCTAACATCATCCCAGATCTTTGCCAATTGACGATAGATCGGCGAATAATACCAGATGAAAGGATTGAAGAAGTAAAACAAGAAATACTAGATGCGATTGAAAAAGGTAAAGAAAAAAGTAAAGCAATAGACGTAAAAACTTCATTTAAATATTCTTATCCTCCTCTTAAAGTTGATATTAACAGCCCAGAAGTTAAAAAGATTATAAAAGTCATACAGTTAGTACATAAAATTCCTGAGGAAAAAATTCGTAAAATTGGAATGACTCTCACATTTGACGTTGGTTTTGTAGCACAAATCTTAAAAACTCAAGAAATTATACTTCGTGGAGCTGCTACTTCAAAATCTAATACTCATGGAGTCAATGAAACAATTAGATTAAAGGATATTAAGAATTCTATAAAAGAAATTATAGTGTTTTTATGCGCTGATTTAGAAGACTTAAATTAAAAATAGAAATAAAAAATAAAAAAAAGAAAATTGATTTAACCGTTCTAAAAATTAGATTTCTATTATCTCTATTGCCTCTTCAGGACATTGAGTTTCGCAAGCCCTACATCCTACGCAGTCTTCCCTGTTTTCTTCTATAACGTTTACTTTGCCTCCCTCGGGTTCACCAAAGTTTTCGGAAGGGCATACTTCATAGCATGTACCACAACCTGTACATGCATCCATATCTAGTTTTATGTCGAACGACATTTCGTTAACCTCTTTAACTCGTTTTCATATTCCATTAAAATTCTTAAAGATATAACCAATCTGGCATATGATCTTAAAATTCTAAGAAATATTTAATTCTATTTTTTTTTAAATTTCTAAATTTTGATTATTTTATAATAATCTTAACTTTGATAATAATATAAAAAATATAAATTTCGGTTTTATTAGGAAAAGTTATCTATTGATTATTGTATTTTAAATTTAATACAAGTCTTTTAATAAAAAATTGTTATTTAACATTGAAAGCTAAAGAACTTTGGAATTTCAAATATAATGCCCCTATTCTTGGAATTGAAGTAGCTGATATCAATGGCAATGGTCAAATAGAAATTATAGCTTATACTAAAAATGGAATTTTATTATTCATATCCCTTAATGGCAAATTATTACATAAAGAGATTATCTCGAAAGATTCATCACTTTGGCATTTGAAAATATATGATATTAATGATGATGGAAGATATGAATTAATTTTAGGTGGAATGGATGGTATATTAAGAATTTTTAAATGCCATTTAACGTATAATTTGGAACTTTTATGGACTCATAAATTTAATTCTTCTATTAGTGGAATACTTATAGAAGATATAAATGGGGATAATATTAATGAATTGATTATATTTTCTCTTGATAAAACTTTAAGGGTTTTAAATCCTTCTGATGGTAAACTAGTTTGGGGACAAGTGTTTGAAAATGGTGTAGGAGATGCGATTATATTCTTAAGTGATAAAAATCCTGCTAAAAAAGAAATCCTCGCGTGTGGAAATGACGGAACTATAAGAATTTTTAATGGAAAAGATGGAAAATTATTATGGTTTAAAAAATACTCTGGAAAAATACGAACTATTACTTATATGAATACACCTAAGGGGCCAGTAGTAATATGTGGAGGAGATGACAAGAAACTACATATTATAAATAAAATAACTCAAAATGAAATTAAAACTAAGGAATTTATCGATTATGTTTGGAAATGTATATCTTATCCATTTCCAATTCTTAATAATGTTCTTGTTAGTTCTTATTCATTTGCTTATTTTGATGAATCAATACCAATAGAAGAAATAGAATTCACCTCAAATCTAATTTGTTTAAATGATTCTCTTAAAATCAATTGGAAATTAATAGGATATAATATTGAGTTTATAAGAATTATAAAAAAACGTGATAAGTTATATATCCTCACAGGTACTACTAAAGGAGAACTTCTTATTATTGAAGAACAAACAGGAAACATAATATTTAATAGAAATTATAATTCTTGTGTAAATATGGTCCATCTCTTTATAAATAAGAATTTATTATTTAGTTGTCATGACGACGGAAAAATTATTGCACACAAATTAGAAGAAATTTCACTTTAAAATTCCTTTAATTAATAATAAATTTATATTGCTCAAATACTCTAAAATAAAACAAAATCAATTTGTTTTTTAAAATTTAAAATAAAAAAAAGAAATTTTTAATTATTACTTATTCTTCTGCTTCTTCTGCTGCTAGTTCTTCCTCCAATTCTTCAAGTGGAACCGGTGCGGGAGTTGTTAGCATACTATAACCAATCCAAATTGCAATAATTGAGATTAATAACACAAGAAGCCACATAGGTGCTACAACAAAGAGTCTCCAATCAAGCCAATCAATACCAAACAAATTGATCCATGAATCCCACTCACCAGAGCTAGGAGCCCAAATTGTAGTAAATAATAGATCTAAGACCGAGCCCATCGTATAGATTATGGCGATTAGAATTCCAACAATCATTACAATGGCGCCTATAACTTTATCCTTTGCCATGGTTATAACCTTTTAGACTTTTATTTTTATTTTAAACATAATGTCTTAAGCATGCAAATTATGCTTATTATTATTCTTAAAAAATGATTTAATTAAAACTATTCGATCATATTTAGGGGATCGTAAATAAAATATTAGGATGATCCACAAATAGAATATATAGGAATAATATAAAATATAAGATATAGCAAAATTAAGTATTAGATTTATGTCTGAAGAAACTTTTGTGCTTATAATTGGATCAAGTAATATGGATTTAAACATTTACTCCAAAAGATTTCCAAATCCCGGAGAAACAGTTACCGGAGGGACATTTAAACAATTTTTAGGAGGGAAAGGAGCAAATCAAGCAGTAGCATCTGTGAGATCAGGCTCTAAAACTATTTTTATAGGAAAGATTGGTCAGGATTCATTTGGAGATCAAATGGTTTCTCGATTGACAGATGAAGGTATTAATACGAATCATATTATCAGAGATTCTCAAGAACCTAGTGGGGTTGCTTTCATTTTAATTGATGAAAATGGTGAAAACATGATAAGTGTAGCACCTGGAGCAAATCATAATCTGAAACCAGAAGATATAAGATCTAAAACTAAAATCATAAAAAATGCAAATTCGATCGTTGTTCAGATGGAAATTCCAATAGACACTATTCAAGAGATATTTAAAATAGCTTCTGAAGGAAATGCTATTAAAATTCTAAATCCTGCTCCGTTGAAACCCCTTCCAATTGATATTTTAAGTAAAGTAGATATCATAATTCCTAATGAGGGTGAACTTTTTCGTTTACATTCTCTGTTAGGTTTCAATGAATTATTAGTAGAAGAAAAACAAAAAATTGTTCAAGTTTCAAGGGATCTTGCTAATTTAGGGTTAAAATTTATCATTACAACATTAGGTAATAAAGGTTGCATAATTTTTGAAAAAAAAACAAATAAATTTTATGAGATAGGAGCTCCTAAGGTTATTGCTGTAGACACAGTAGGAGCAGGTGATTGTTTTATAGGCGTTTTGGCTAGTATGTTAAGTAAAGGTGAAACAGTACAATACGCTGTCAGATATGCGACAGTCGCAGCTTCTATTGCAGTCACCAGAAAAGGAGCTCAAGAATCAATGCCGTTCTTAAACGAAATTAAAAAAAAATTAAAAGAATTTAATCTAAATCAAAATTAGAATGAGTGATTATTTTGCGTAAAGAAAACATTCCTATTCAAAGAAGTACTTCTTTGAGAAAGACAGATTCTAAGGAATTAACAATTGACATAAATCAAAAACATTTACGGGATATTTTTTTAATTAATGGTTCAAATTTTAAAACTAAAGGAATTTCAGCTTCAGATTTACTAATCAAACCTCATTCTTATTACATGGTAATAAACAAAGGAATAAATCAACTTAATATTCAATATAATCAAGATATTTCTAATCATAAAGTAATATATGATCCGTATAAATACGAAACTTCACAGAGAAATCTTTTTGAACCAGATTGGTTTATAGAAAGATATAATATCCCAGAAGGATATATTGATACACTTCCCAAGTGGTATAGCTTTAAATTTACTTATTCTGATTTCAATTTAATATTTATTCGACCAGAATTTGGGCTCTCAATCCAAACTCATAAGTATAGAAATGAATCTTGGGAAATATTAGAAGGCAAACCTATCATTATCAATGGAAATAATGTAAATTATTTTGTGGAATCTGGCGTAAGATATCAAAACCCTATTAATACTTACCATTCTATCATTAATCCTAATAAAGATAAAAACAAGTTTGTAATGATTAAAGAAAGATGGGAGGGAAATTTTGATGAATATGATATAGATCGCGTTTTTAATCCAAATCACTATGAATAATTCTTTTTTACTTATGAAAAAATGAGACAAAAAGCTGTTTCTATTTTAATGTAATGAGATAAGTGAAATTCTCACTTAAATTACATCTAACACTTATAAGTTTTATGATTTTTACTAATCTAACCTAAAAGTTAAAATTTAAAAAAACACTAAAAACCTTACTGTAATATGATTAATAAGAAAAATTTTACAGAATAATATTGATGGAATAAACAGATTGGTTAAAACATGGCTCCAGATGAAAAATCTGATGAAGGAAAATCAGAAGAAATAGAAAAGAAAATTAACAACGATTTAGAAAAAGGTTCAGATTCAGGGAAAGAGATTGAAACTGAAACTAAGACAGAATTAGATGCAGAGGCAGAATTAGATAGACTAAGATTCAAATATAGAGGGTTTACATTAGACGAATTGAAGAAAATGAATATGGATCAATTTATAAAATTATTACCGGCTAGAGCAAGACGATCTTTAAAACGAGGGTTACCTCCAAGACAAAAAAAGCTTTTAGAGAGGTTGAGAAGAGCTTATCGTGCAAAGAAGAGAGGTAAAGATCTACTTACTCGAACGCATGTTAGGGATATGATAATTTTCCCTGAAATGGTAGGGTTGAAAATTGGTGTCTATAACGGCCTGAAATTCGAGATTGTTGATGTTAAACCAGAAATGATAGGTCATTTCCTTGGTGAATTCAGTTTGACTAGAAAACGAGTACAGCATGGTTCTCCAGGAATTGGAGCCACTAGAAGTTCTAAATATGTTCCATTAAAATAATGATAAATAAAATGAGTTGATAAAAATTGCCTAATTGGGATTATTCTTTTATAGAACAGAAATATGATGCAGATAGATTAGCAAAAGCATCTGGTAGGGATATTAGAATTAAACCAAAACATGCGAGAGAAATTTGTGCTGTAATTAAAGGTATGAAAGTAGATCAAGCAAAAACATTTTTAGAAAAAGTAATCAGTTTAGAACAATCAGTCCCTTTTAGAAGACATAAGAAAAAAGTAGCACATAGAAAAGATTTAAAGCAGTTTAAATGGTATGCTGGAAGATTTCCTCAAAAAGCCGCAGCAAGAATATATGAAATTCTTTCATCTGTTGAATCAAATGCAGAATATAAAGGTTTAGATATTGATTTATGTAGGATTATTCATTCAGCAGCACATAATGGCAGAATAATAAAAAGATATATCCAACGAGCACATGGTCGTAGCACAGCACGATTTAAACATCTCTCACATGTAGAAATTTTTATTTATGAATTCCCAAGTTAGGTTAATTTATGATAAATTTATAATAATAATTATGATATAATTGAAAGAAAATGAGTCCTCTAGTGAAAAACTTTATTGAACAAGGAATTAAGTTAATGCAAATAAACGAATATTTACGTTCAGAGCTAGTTCGTGCAGGGTTTGCTGGTGTTGAGTTACAACGTACACCACTGGGAGTAAGGATAACATTGAAAACAAGCCGTCCAGGACTAGTCATTGGGAAAGGGGGAAAGAGAATTCAAGAGATAACAGACGTTCTACAAGAAAGATTCGACCTAGAAATGCCTCAGATAGAAGTTGAAGAGGTTGCAGAACCAGATCTTGATGCTCAAATCATGGCAGAAAGATTAGCTTATTCATTGGACAGAGGAAGACACTACAGAAGGGCTGGTTATTACATACTCAGAAAAGTAATGGATGCTGGAGCTCGTGGTGTAGAGATAATAGTCTCTGGTAAAGTAACTTCACAACGTGCTCGTGTTCAAATCTTTAGAGCGGGAACTATGTCTAAAAGTGGTCAAACCGCTCAAGAGGGTGTAGATAAAGGAGTTGCCCAATGTATACAGAAATCAGGAGTGTTAGGTATTATTGTGAAAATAATGCGAGCTGATATAAAAATGGGTGATGATGTCAAAATCAAGGAAGATCTCTTAGTTAAAGCTCAAGTAGCAGCAGAAGCAAAATTAGCAAAAACACGAGCAGATTACGTGATTGAAGAAGAAGATGGTGTTTTAGGCGAAGAAGATAAGAAATTGCTTGATGAGGTAGATGAGGAGGATACTTCCGAAATTTCATTAAGCTCTGATAAAGAAAACGATCATAAAGAATCAGATAAAGAATAATTATAATAATAATAAAAAAGTGGTAAAACTTGGATATTATAACAGCTGAAAGAGTCCGAGAAATGGATGATAGAGAAAGGGAAAGAACATTAATGAATTTAAGAGAAGAGTTAATGATGCTTTACTCAATGCAAACTGGTGGTGGACTTGCTGACAACCCCGCCAAAGCAAAATTACTAAGAAAACAAATAGCAAGAATATTAACAGTATATAATGAAGAGAAACGATGATTGATCCAAAATATTTAATATATCATGATTTAATAGGGTTTATTGCCTATGCTAAACCCAAATCAAAATTGAATGGTAAAAAATTCTTGGACATAGGTGTTGTAATTGATGACACAAGAAATATGTTAATTACTGAGAAGGATAATAAAATTAAGAAATATATTAAAAAAGATTATATATTTAGATTTAAGATACCTAATTACAAGAGTGATGAAGAGGAGTACTATTTAGAAGTTCAAGGGAATAAAATTGTTGGATTTCCTATAAATAGATTGAGAAGTTTAAAGAAGAAGAGATGGTTAAAAATATGAGTAAAAATATCGGTATCCCTGGAGTAGTTCCTCCAAAAGTCAAACCTGAAGAATGTAAAGACATTTCTTGCCCATTTCATGGAAAAACAAGAATTAGGGGGAAAGTTACACAAGGAGTCGTAGTAAGTAAGAAATCTAAAAATACGGTCATTATAAGACGTGATTATGTTCAATTTGTTAAAAAATATCAAAGATATGAGCGTCGTAATACGCGCTTAGCATGTCATTTAACAGACTGTTTAAGACAAGATATAGAAATTGGTGATTTAGTAAGAGTTGGTGAATCTAGAAAGATTTCAAAAACAAAAGCTTTTATAGTTCTCGAAAAAATTTCAGGTGGAGTGGTTTAAATGGGAACGAGAAGAAAATTAGGAAGAAAAACATATACTAAACCACGAACTAGTTATGGCTTATGTAATGGATCAAAAATCATTATTGCAGATAATTCTGGAGCTAAAATTGCTCAAATCATTAATGTAGACGGTTTCAAGACACGATTGAGAAGATTACCAAAAGCTTCTGTTGGAAGTGTATGTACAGTAACGATAAAAAAAGGAAAACCTGAATTAAGAGGAAATATAGTAAAAGCTGTAATTGTTAGACAAAAAATGATCTACAGAAGAATAGATGGCACTAGATTATGTTTTGAAGAAAATGCAGGAGTTATAGTCACCAAAGAAGGAGAGCCGAAAGCTACCGAGATAAGAGGACCTATTTCGAGAGAGGCAGCAGAAATGTTTCCAAGATTAGCATCAATCTCATCATTAATAATATAATAGAATGATTAAAAATGAAAGTAGAAAGTAGAAAACCCAGAAAACAAAGAAAGTCACTCTATAATTATAGTAATCATCAGCGTTCAAAATTACTTAGCACAAAGGTAGCTGATTTTCTTCGAGACGAATATGGAATAAAACGTCTTCCTCTCAGAGTAGGGGACCAAGTTCGAATTTGCAAAGGGGCGTATTCTGACTTTGAAGGGGAAGTGATTGAAATCACAAAAAATCAGAGAGCAAGGATAAAAGAAGCTCAGTTCGAGAAGGGAGACGGAACTCAGTTCCATCCTCCAATACATATATCAAATTTAGTGATTACTAAATTCGTTAAAGAAAAAAAAATGGATCCATGGCGAGCTAATATGATAGAGAGAAAAGCTATATATGGATTTTATGAGGAGGAATTAAAAGCACCAAAGAAAGAGAAGGAGGAGGAAAAATAAAAAATGACTAGACATGGCGGTCAAAAGACCTTAAAAAGGCTAAATACTCCCGCTTTCTTACAAATAAAGAGAAAACATGGAAAATTTTTTGTAAAACCTGCTCCTGGCCCACATCCTAGCAGATTATGTTTGCCACTTCTCCACATTGTTAGGGATCTTCTCAAGATAGTTGATAATCATAGAGAAGCGAAGAAATTAATTGTTGCAGGGCATTTTAGGGTTGATGGTAAAGTAGTAAGAAATAAATCATTTCCAGTTGGATTGATGGATGTATTATCAATCGAAAAATTAAATAAACATTATAGAATATTGCCAGATTCTCACCACGGTTTAATATTACATGAGATTTCCGAAGAAGCGAGTATTTTCAAATTATGTAGAATAAATAATAAAAAAACTGTAAAGGGAGGCCATATTCAGTTAAATTTACATGATGGAAGAAATATTTTGATTGAAGTTAAAGATCCTAGAACTCCAAAAGAGGATATATATAAAAGAATGGATGTTTTGAAAATTTCCATTCCAGAACAAGATATCCACAAAATATTAAGATTTAAAGAAAATAATAGTGCAATCATTATATCTGGAAAAAACATTGGACAAGTCGGAAAAATTATAAATATTTTAAAAAGATTTGGTCCTAAAGCTAGTACAGTTTCAATTCAACATAATGGGGATCATACTGAAACCTTATATGATTATACTTTCATTATTGGAGAAGAAAATTCTGAAATAGATATACCTAATTTAGAAAATTAATTTCATAAAGATTAAAATCAAGTAGAAAAAAAATGTCAACTAAAACGAAAATAAAAATTCCACCGGCTCTTGCAAAAGAATTTGAAGAAAAATGGAAAAATCCTATGAAAAAACCATATTTAGAAAAGTTAGTTTTAAATATAGGCGTTGGTGTTGGTGGAGAAGAATTAGAGAAAGCAGTTACCGTTTTAGAAACAATAGCAGGTCAAAAAGCAATTAAAACTGATTCAAAAACAAATGTGAAAGAATTTAATTTAAGAAAAGGACGCCCTATTGGTACTAAGATAACTATTAGGGATCAAGATGCAATAAAATTACTTAAAAGATTACTTATTGTAAATAATAATAAAATTTTAAGAAAAAGTTTTGATAATTATGGTAATTTTGGTTTTGGAATAACTGAACATATTTCTATCCCTGGTATCGAATATGATAATGCAATTGGTATTTGGGGATTAGATTGTGTAGGTAGAGTAGTTAGACCTGGAATGAGAGTAAAATCTCGACGAAAAGCTCGAGCTAAAGTTCCAAAACATCATTATGTATCACGAGAAGAAACCCAATATTTTTTAAAACAAAATTTTGGAGTTGAAATTGTAAAAAAATTAGAATTAGATTATTTTTAATGCATTAAGGTGAAAGAAGATACCACAAGGCAAAAATTACGGCAAAGGCCAGAGAGAATGTAGAAGATGCCATACTCACAGAGGGGTAATAAGACGTTATGGATTATATATATGTAGACGATGTTTTTATGAAATAGGGAAAGATATTGGATTTAAAAGATTTGAATAAGAAATAAAATAAAAAAAAGAGTAAAAATCAATGACAAATACAATCTCAGATGCATGTTGCGCTCTCAAAAACGCAGAAAGAGCACGCAAAAATGAAGTTATCATCAGTCCAGCTTCTAAAGTTCTTCAACAAATTCTTCGAATATTCCAAAGACATGCGTATATTGGAGAATTCGAAAGATATGATGATGGACGACAAGGCAAATTTAAAATTGCTTTATTAGGTAAAATAAATGAATGTGCAGGATTAATGAGGTTAAATTATAAAATTTCTCAATATGAGATGTTAGAAAGAAAATTATTACCTGCACCTGGTTTAGGGATAATAATTCTAACAACAAATCAAGGAATAATGACAATGAGTGAAGCAGAAGAAAGCCACATTGGTGGGCATACTGTATGTTATATATATTAAACTTATTGTGAGGGAAATATCAAATGGTAAAAATAGCATTCTTTAAGGAGGAATTGGAAATTCCCGCTGATGTAAAAGTTACATTAGAAGGGGGACATCATATTCGAATTAAAGGACCGAATGGTGATATTACAAAAGATTTCTCACATATTAGAGGTATTAAAGTTTCAGTTGAGAAAAAAAAAATAATTTTTACGACTAATTTTCCCAAAAGTGGAACGCTAGCACTTACTAAAACTGTAATTAGTATTATTAATAATTTAATTATTGGAGTTCAAACAAATTACAAATATGTATCCAAAATTTGCTACTCACATTTTCCTTGTAATTGCGAAGTAAAACCAGATAATAAAGAGATTCATGTAGTTAATTTCTTAGGGGAAAGAGCCCCAAGAAGAGCAAAATATCCAGAGAGTGTAAAGGTGGAAGTAAAAGGAGATGATGTATATTTTATAGGACCTGATAAGGAAGCATTAGGTCAAGCAGCAGCTAATGTTAAAAGATCTTGTCGTATTCGAAAAAAAGATCCTCGTGTTTTTCAGGATGGAGTTTATCTATACAAAAAAATGCTTGGAGAGGAAATTTTCTGGGAAATAACATAAAATTAAGGTAATTATTATGGTACAAGAGAAAAGATTAATGGAGCTACGGAAGAAAATAAATAAAACACGACCTTCGTTTAGACGAGTTGAATCATGGAGATATAAAAGGGTAAAAGATTCCTGGAGAAAAGCTCGGGGGATTGATTCAAAAACTAGAAAGAAAAAGAAATCTGGTGTTAAATCTCCCTCTGTTGGATATAGATCTCCAAAAAAAGTAAGAGGTCTACATCCATCTGGGTATATAGAAGCAAGGATCACAACAATCCAAGATTTAAGCAATTTAAATAAGAACAAACATGTTATTAAAATCTCTGGCAAATTGGGTGCAAAAAAACGCTTTATTCTTATTGATATTTGTCAAAAAAGGGGTTTTAAAATATTGAACCTTGGTATATCACAAAAAGAAATTGAAAGTCTAGAAGCAATGGCAGAGGCTCCATTATCTGAGATGGAAGATGAAGAATTTTTAGATATTGATGATTTAGAAGAGTCTCTTGATAGTGAAGATAAAAATGCTAAGAAAAAGAGGAGATAAAATATGAATCTAAAACCACAAAAAAGAATGGCAGCAGATATTCTTAAATGCGGAGAGAATAGGGTTTATTTTGATCCATATTTAATTGAAGATATTTCACTTGCAATAACTCGAGAAGATATTCGTAATTTAATAAAACAGGGGGCAATACAGAAAAAATATAAGCAGGGTATCTCAAATTATAGAAAAAAATTAAGACATGAAAAGAAGAAGAAAGGAAGAGCTAGAGGATTAGGAAAGCGGAAGGGTACAAAACATGCTAGAACTCCAAAAAAGAGAGCGTGGATTAGACGAATTCGTCCAATTAGACGAGAACTGAAAAAACTAAGAGATAGGAAATTAATTACTCCAGCTAATTATCGAAAATTATATAAGAATGCTAAAGGTGGAATGTTCAATAGCGTTGCTCAGTTAAATAGATATATTAAAGAAAAAGAATTAATAAGAAGAGGAAGAGGTCGGTAAAATGGGAAGAGGTCCAAGATATAGAAGATCATTTCGAAGACGTCATGATGGTAAAACAGATTATCACAAAAGGTTAAAATTGTTAAAATCAAGAAAACTAAGAGTAGTTATTCGAGCTTCAAATGAACATATGAGAGTTCAAATAATTCAATCCAAATTAGGTGGAGATAAAGTTTTAATCTCTGCTTTTTCTAAAGAATTAACTTCAAAATATGGATGGATTGCAAATACAGGAAACATTCCCGCAGCATATTTAACCGGGTATTTAGCAGGATTAAGAGCAAAAGCAAAAAATATTCAGGAAGGTATTTTTGATTTAGGTGTTTTTTACCATCGAAATCGAGTTCTTGCAGCTTGTAAAGGGATAATAGATACGGGAATAGAGATTCCTTATCGTGAAGAATTTTTTCCGAAAAGTTTAGAAAAAAGAATTAAAGGTATTCACATTGAAGATTATGCAAAATCTTTAAAATCAAATGAGCCGGAAATCTACGAACAATTGTTCTCTGGTTACTTAAATAAGAAAAAAATTAATCCATTGGAATTCAGCCAATTGATTTCAGAATCAATAAAAAAAATTGAAAATAAAATTTAAAAAAGTGAAATAAATGAGTCGTTTAAGAAATATTGATGAAGAATGGATCCCAAAGACGCGTTTAGGCGAATTAGTTCAGCAAGGGCTCATGACATTAGATAAAATATTTCAAAATAATTTAGTAGTTAAAGAAAAAGAAATTATTAATATTCTCCTGCCACAATTACGTGAAGATGTTGTGACGATAAAGATGATTCAGAAGATGACCGCTAGTGGTCAACGCAGTAGATTTAAAGCAGTTGTACTTGTTGGTGCTGATAGTTTTCTTGGTGTTGGAGCATCTAAAAGCAAAGAAGTTGGACCAGCTATTAGGAAAGCAATTGATAAAGCAAAACTCTCTGTTGTTCCAATTATTAGAGGTTGCGGAAGTAAAGAATGTGGATGTGGGGGCACTCATAGTATACCTTTTAAAATTAAAGGAAAGTGTGGATCAGTTAGGATCCAATTAATACCAGCACCAGCAGGAGTAGGTTTAGCTTGTGCAGATAAAGTAAAACAAGTACTAAAATTATGTGGCATTGAAGATGTTTGGAGTAAGACTTTTGGTGATACTAGAACGAGTGAGAACCTAGTCAAAGCTACTTTTGATGCATTAAAAAATGCTCATAAATTTAACTTCAATATATAAAAAAGAGTGGTGTAGAAATGGCTATGGCAAAAAAAAAATCGAAATTAAAGCAAACTGATCTTACTCCAAAATTATATTTCGCAATTCGCATAAGAGGAGCTCCTGGTATGAGGAGAAAAATCTTAGATACGCTACAGATGCTTAGAATGCATAAGGTGAATCATGGAGTGTTAATTTGGGGCACTTCTTCATATAAAGGCATGCTTATAAAATGTAGGGATTATATTACTTTTGGAGAAATTGATGAAAAGACCTTGATTAGACTACTAAGAGTTAGAGGAAGAGTAGAAGGCAACGAGGTACTAACAGAAGAACATATAAAGAAATTAACAAACTATAAAAATTTTAAAGGATTAGCTAAAGCACTACTAAATGGAGAAATACAATATCGAGAAAAATTCATTTACAAAATTAAACCAGTTTTCCGATTGCATCCACCAAGAAAAGGACATAAAGGTACCATTAAGAAACATTACAACGAAGGAGGATCACTGGGGGATGTTGGAATATATATAAATAGATTAATTCATAAAATGCTCTAATCAGAAGGTGAATAATTATTACACGAAAATATCCAAAAAAAGTTCGAAGTATGAGAGGAAGACGTACTCATGGTTATGGGAGAGTAGGACAACATCGAAAAACCGGACAACGCGCAGGAAGAGGAAAAACTACTCAATGGAAAAAAAGCAAAAAAAGTTATTATTTAAAACAAAAAGAACTCGGTTTTCCAGACCCAGATTGGGATATGGGAAAGAAAGGTTTTAAAAGACCGCAAGATCTTGTTAGAATTTATAAAGTTAATACAATTAATGTTAAAGATTTAGATCAAAAGATTGATAGTCTCGTTATTGGTAAAAAAGCAACTAAATCTGGCAACTCATATAGTATAAACATGAATGAAATTAATATTCAGAAAATATTGGGAAAAGGAGAAATTAATAAAGTAATCAATGTAACTGTAAATAAAGCATCTCAAAAAGCTATTGAAAAAATAGAAGGTGCAGGTGGCAAAATTACCTTATTTTCTCAAGCAGAATAAAAAAATACCTTCCATTACTTATTCTTTATATTTATTTTAATAAATAAAATTTACATGATTATAAGATGGATATAGAAGATTTAAATGATAACGATATCGATGAAGAGAGAAGAAAAAGAAAAATATGTTTATTAATTTGTTTAATAGTAATTTTAGTTATGATGTTACCATCAACAATAGCATTATTGGTTATTTTTTAAAATTCTGATTTTTCTTTAATTTAACATCTTTTTAATTAACTGGATTAATCCAGGCAATATAAAGATAAATCCCAATGTATTTCCAATAATATGGATAGCAGTAAATATTATCCCTGTCAGAAAATAAGGCACGAATTCATCAATTGTGCCAAAATAAGATAAAACATCGACTAGTGAAGAAAAAATTTGAAAACTTACAGTAATTAATGCCCCAATAATACCAAATATAATCATAATTGTAAGCTTGTACAAATCATCATTTGATTCAAATGATATCTTCTTTGATAAAAGATCACCAGCTAATGCTCCTATTAATCCAGTAATAGAATAATGTGTTAATTGGAAAGCTAAAAGTGGTAAGGGAGAAGCGCCAAAAGGATTAAAAAAACAGAAAATGAATGAGCTAAGTAATCCAATTATCATCCCATCTCTTTTGCCGAGAATAAAACCTGATAAAAAAATCATTAATGTAAAAAGTTCTATATTAGGAATATATGCTAA
>JAZGEW010000065.1:0-30684 GCA_036478875.1 Promethearchaeia archaeon
AAAAATTTAATGGAAATAACATATGAACCTTGGAGAGAAACGGGAATAATTTATTACTTTTTACTTTCTTTTCATAAATAGCAATATAATTTAAATATCTATTTAAATCTAATTAATGAAAACGTGAAAAAAATGACAGAGTTCAAGAATATTGAAGAATGTTTGGAAGAAATAAAGAACCGTTATAATAATAATGAAAAAGTAAGGAAAAAATTAGCTAAATATGATGATCCTATTCAAATGAGATTTCTTGATACAGAAAAAAAAACTTTAATACTTGTTAATAAGAATGAGGGAATTGAAATAAAAGATAACACCGGAGATGACAGTGCACCCGTTAAAATTGAATTTACAGGAGAACAAGTGATGATTGATCTATTTAATAAAAATCTTGGTGCAGTTAAGGCTTATTCAGATGGAAAAATAAAAGTAATAGAAGGAAATATGAGAAGTTTAATGAAACTTCGAAGTTTAATGTTCTAACTAAGTTTTTAATTAATATTTGTCTTTAAAATTAATGTTTAAAGTTATATGTCTATTTATTTAAAAAAATTGATTATGATGAAGGCATTTATAACTGCGAGTATTTCAGAAGAAAGTCTAAACGAGTTAAAAAATTTAATGGAAATAACATATGAACCTTGGAGAGAAACGGGAATAATTTATTTTGATGTAAAAGAACTTGTAGAAAAACTTAGGGATCATGATATTTTTATAACTGAAGCAGATGATTTAAAGAAAGAAGATCTATTTGAGAAAACTAATCTAAAACTTATCATATCATGTAGAGGTGATCCTTTCAATGTTAATTTAAAAGCTGCGACTAAAAATAATATTCCTGTTCTTTATACACCACTTAGAAACGTTGATGCTGTAGCAGAATTAACAATAGGCTTAATGTTGATGTTAGCTCGAAAATTACACAATGTGGATCAGATAATTCATTCAGAAGAATTTGAAATTAATGATTTTGAAGATTATGTTGAATATTTGAATAAATTTCAAGGGATTGAAATAAAGGATAAAACAATTGGAATAATAGGTTTAGGCCAAATTGGAAGAAGAGTCGCAAATAGACTTAAACCTTTTGAAGTCAAATTTCTTATTTATGATCCCTATATAAAAAAAGACATTGCAGAAGAATATGGTGAATTAGTTGATATTGATTATCTAATGAGAAATTCAGATTTTATCACATTGCATGCTATAGCTACTGATGAGAATGATAATCTTATCAATGAAGAACGTATTGCACTCATGAAAAAAACAGCATTTCTGATTAACACTTCTAAAGGAAGTATTATCGATTATGAAGCTTTACAAGAGGCTTTAAGAGAGAAAAATATAGGGGGTGCTGCATTGGATGTATTTCCTCTTGAACCTATAGATGAAGATAATGAGTTTATTGAATTACAGAATGCTATAATCACACCTCATATAGGTGGAGATACAAAAGAGATAATTAAGAGACAATCAGAAATCTTACTAAAAGACATTAAAATGTGGATAGATGGGAAAAATCCTCAATATACAATGAACCCTGAAGTTTTTAAAGAAGGAGAAAAAAAGCGCTCTCTATCTGATGAGAATATTATCAATTTAAAAAAGGATATTGTAATTCTATGTAAACAATTGTTAAAGGAAAAACATGTGATTGGTTCTGCTGGTAATATTAGCGTAAGAATAAAAGAAGATGAAAAAGAAATTGTATTAATAACACCAAGCAATGTTAGATATAATGAAATGGCCGCCGAAGATATTCTTATTATTAGTATGGATGGTACTGTAATAGAAGGAAAGAGGAATCCTTCTGTCGAGAAAAAAATGCATTTAAGTATATATAGGGAAAGAGAGGATGTAAATGCAATAATTCATGCTCATAGTGTATATTCTACAGTTCTTAGCGCTTTAGATATGTCCATTCCGCCAATATTTGAGGAATTTGTCCCTTATATAGGTGGTGAGGTATTGTGTGCTAACTACGGAGAAGCGGGTACTGAAGAATTAGCAGAAGGTGTGCTTAATTCACTAGAAGAAAGAAATGCTGTATTACTCGCAAACCATGGAAATTTATGTTGCGGGAGCCATTTAGATGGAGCTTATACAGTATTGAAATATCTTGAAAGAGGTGCAAAGATATACTACTTATCTAAACTTGTAAAAGATCCTAATTTACTTCCCGAAGATACTATAGACTATGAAATGGATATATTTGATATTTTTAAAGATTCAAAAAAAATCTAAATTTTTTATTTCTAATTTTCAATTTTAATTAATAGAAATTACAATTTTTTATTAGTTAACGATTTTAAAGCAATTCTGGTCGATTCTTCTGCTTGTTGCTTTGTTACCATTCCAATCGTTACAGCACATATATTATGGTTAGCAATGTATTGAAATGCTATTTCTGGTTCAATCTCTCCTGCAGCTAAAGTCTTCATACCAATAAAATGAAAATTTTTAGTCTTATCAACAATTTCTTCCAATTTTTCCACATTTCCCATCAATACCCCATTCGCATTAAATGGTATTAGAAAAGCTCTAACATTTAAAGAATTTTCTATGCAATATTTCAATGTTGGAATTGGATCATGTGTTGCAACACCAGGAATTATTCCAGTACTAGAGATTTCATCTAAAAGTTTCAACAATTTTCCTCCTCTATTATCAGAAATCATCCCATGCACAAATATTAATTTGGCTCCAACTTCAACTAATACGTTAATACCTGATTCCTTGTCAGGATAAGTAGATCCTGTAATAACATAATCACTATATATTTCACTCATCATTTGAGCAGCTTCAGTAATCTTACCACTTGGAATTACTTCAACACCCCTTGCCCCTTCATCATAACTGGCTTTTAAAATCTCTAACATCGCCTTTGGATTGTTTAAAAAATTCCTTCGCCATTCGAATGCTTTATTTCCAAATTGTCCAGCACCAATAAACGGAGAAGTTCCTGTGGAAACTAGAGGTATCCTTATATTATCTATTTTACAAAAAATTTTAAACCCTTCTTCAAATTATCTGTAAGATTTTATACAAATTTACTCAATAATTATTAATAAGAGTATTATTTAATTTTAAATCTGTTCGCGTAGAATTTAATCTTCAAAAATCATATTAAATCAAAAAGATTATTCTTTATAAAAAGGATTTGAATTCACCTTTGATTTTTATTTATTGAAGAGGAGATTAGAATACCACTAATCAATGGCGTTATATGCAATGCCTTAGCTTTTTACAATAAAGATTATGAAATAATCGAAAGTTTAAATTCTCTTCTTTTTCGTCATATTCTTACGAATGATGCAAATTCTCTTCTTGTTTTTGGCAATAAAAATGAAAGCAATTTAATTTCTATGACAGAAAAGATAAAACTTATTGAATTGATTTTAGGTATTACTCAGAATAAAATCCCAATTCTTATTGGCATCTATTGTAATCTTGTCGATGACGTAATAGATCAAATAGAACATTTTGGAAGGAAATTTGAAAATCTAAATTTCATGGTTTCTCCTCCCATTTCAGAAAAAAAACCTAAAGAAATAATAAAATCTTATTTTGAAAATATTTTAAGTTCGATAAATACTAAAAATCAGATTTATTTAATAAATAATCCACCTCAATTTGCCGGAAATGAAATTGAACCAGATTTACTAAAAGATATAAGAGAATACACAAATTTGAAGGGAATAAATGATTCCTTTTATAATATTAAAATCTGTAAATCGTATATTCAATATTTAAATAACGAGTTTTCAGTTTTTTGCGGAATGGAAGAAAATCATCAAAAATTTTTCCAGCTTGTACCATTAAATCAGAGAAAATTTTGTGGAATTGTCTCCCGTATTAGTAATTTAGTCAATATGTGCTCAAAATTATATAATTATGCTTTAGAAGACAATATCTTAGAATTGTTACAATTACAAGAACAAATAAATGATATTCGAAAAATGATCTATGAAATTAAAACCAATAAAGGTAAAGAAATGATTGGTTTAAAATATGCATTCTTACATTTATATAAAGATTTAATAATTGAATCCAATAAAGATGTAAATTTAATTACTAAAGAATTACAAAATCAAATTGACTCAATAAGCAAAGAAAAAATCGAGGCTATTGTGAATTACTTATTAAATAATAAGCAAATTTATCAATTATATTTTATCGGTAAAAAGAATCTTTACCAATTTGATGAGCTCATTAAAACTTTTTCAAATATTGATATTTTAGTTAACCAAGGTAAAGTAAAGAAAATCAAAGGACCTTATATTGCTGATATCAATACACTTTATAGAGTAAATTTTGAAAATAGCCAAATGGTCTTCAGATTTCATACTAGCCAAATTTTCCATTATGAAAAATTAATTAAGGAGAAACTCTTGTATCCTTTTTTAGATAAAAGTTTGAATCCTAATGATGTAGATTTAAGGAAGAAAGTGAAAGAAATTGTCAATACAAAGACAGGTTCATATATCTTCAATAAAGAAAACCCTCCAATAATCCCTGTATGCAATTTAGTTTACTATGATGAAACTAAAAATACCATTCCTTATCTTTTCTCAGTGCAAGACTATATTCGAGGTAAACCTTTATTTCAGCTCATCAATCAATATATTAGCGAAGGGAAAAACTTGTATGTTAATAAATTTCTAAATTTATTTAGAAATTTAGGTGAACATTTTGGACATTTACATGAAGTAAAATTTGATACGTTTTTCAAAAATATAATCAATATCGGACAAAGGAAAAATACTTCATACATTGAATTTTTTGAACACGAATTAGAACAAAAGATACAGGAAGCTAAGAAGAATAAAATAGATTTTTGTGATGAAATAAGGGATTTCTATAAAGATAATAAAGCTTTAATTGAAGATGAAAATGAACATGTACTTTTACATAATAACTTTCAAAGTCAAAATATTATTGTTAAAGAAGAGTCAGGAGCTATAAAAATTAATGGTATCGTGGATTTTGATTATTGGTGTGTTGGTAGTAGAGCTCAAGATTTTATTAAGATTGATTATTGGATATTAAAACCTTTGAATAATCCTTCTTTTTATAGCGCTTTATATGATGCTTATTCTAAATACTTTAAAGTAAATAATGATTTTAAGAAAAAAATCGATTTATATAAATTAGTCTGGCTATTAAATGAATACAATTTTGAATCTCTATTAATAAAAAAGTCAGATCAGATGGACATTATGAAAACAACACAAGTGTCGTTAGAAAACTATTTATTTGAAATCAAGGCAATAATTCGGTAAATTAATAAATTTCGTTTAAATCAATTTCATATAAATTTTTAAAGGTAAAATGATATCATTTTGGTATGACGTATACACCATTCGAATTACGTGTTTTACCTATTTTTATATATTATATTTTTGTATCGATTTTTGCTGTTATCGTATCAATTAAGATGTATTATAAATGGCGAGAAAGGCAAGTTCCACCACCATTATACCTAACCTTAGTTTTTTCTTTCCTCACAGCAGCTTTGATTATACTATCAATAGGATTAGCTGAAGCGGTTATTACCGGTTTCTATAAAGAAATATATCGAATATCCCTCCCCTTGGCTTATTGTATGGTAGTTTGTGCGGATATCTTCTTATTCATATTTGCTAGTTATATGACAAATAAGGGAAGAAGAGCCTTTCCAATAATTGCTCTTGTTGGAATAGTTATAATTATTATTCTCTTTCTTCCTTGGAATTGGTGGGGTGTACCTCAAGTAGATTACGAAGGAGAATTAAGCATACGTATTTATACTACTGGAGGTCTTGTATTATTTTCATTTCTAATATATTTTTATATTGCTCTAATTTGCCAAAAGATTAAACATAACGTCGATGATAAAATTATGTATACTGGGTTGAAATTATTATTCTACTCCATGATAAGTTTGGTTTTACTTTTCTTAATGTTAGTTATGGATACTTTGATGATAACTTTCTTCAATCATCCTGGGTATTCGGAGTTTACTTATATTGCTTGGATTTTTGGGTTGATTTTTATAATTCTTTCTTATTTATCTCTAATTATGCCTGAATGGTTAGTTAACAGAATTAAAAAAAAATATGGTATAAGTAATTAAAAATACCATTTTGTTTTTTTAAAATATATATTGGCAAGAAATTTAAAATTTAAATAGAGAATCAAATTAAATTATGTCGCAATATAATAGAGAACTAAAATTCGCAATTGATATTGTTAGAAAAGCCTCAATAATAACTGAATGGTTTAGAAAAAAAGGAATCGAATCCTTTTCCTTTAAAAAATCTGATCAAACACCAGTAACACTTGCAGATTTTGCGTCTCAGATATATCTTATTTCCCAATTAAGGGAATACTTCCAAGATGACCAAATAATAGCAGAAGAAGAAAATATAGAATTTATTGATCAAAAAGCTGAAAATCTCATAAAACAATGTTTCGAAGAATTAAATTTAATTAATTTAGAAATTCTAAAAGAAAATATCAGGTATCATGGAAAATCTTCAGTACGTCAATGGACAATAGATCCAATTGATGGTACGATTGGGTATCAAAAGGGTTTATCTTATGCCATAGGTGTGGGATTTATGATTGAGTCAGATCCTAAAATATGTGCTATTGCTGTACCAAATTATAATGAGAAGGCATTAGCTATTTTTTCTGCTGAAAAAAATCAGGGCGCTCAGGTTTCATTTAATAAAAATGTTTTTGAACCGATTAAGGTGAATCTTAATGAAGATATACGTAATATTCGTTTATGTCATTCACTCCATTATGATCAACCCTGGGTTCTTAATTTTGCCCAGGAAATTGGAATAAGGAACTTTATTCAGATTGATAGCATGGCAAAATTTTGCATGGTAGCTGATGGTACTGCCGATCTATATTTAAAACCTCTAGACCCGGAACACTCCTTTACTTGGGATTTTTTGCCTGGGGATTTACTCGTAAGGGAAGCTGGTGGTAGTGTAACAGATTTAAATGGCGAACGCTTAAAATTTAAAGAAAGAAAATGTTTATGGACTAAACCAGGTATTATTGCTTCAAATAGTAGACTCCAAAAAAAAATGATAGAGTTAATTAAAAGAAAACCTCTTAGTTAAATTAATAAAAAAACTAAATGTAGGCATAAGATATCAAACTTGTCTGTCGAGCTCTTTGATTTCTTTCTAAATTTGATAATTTAATCCCAACCAGTCTTACTTTTTTTTTATTATTTGAAAACTCTTTAAATAATTCTAATATAACTTTTAAAACAAAGTTTTCATCTTGAATATGAAAAGGAAGTGTTCTGGAGCGAGTATATGTTTCAAAACCCTCAAGCCTTATTTTTAAAGTGATGGTTTTATAGGTGATTTGGTGTTTTACTATTGATTTATGTATTTTTTTATTAATATCTTCAAATTTAGATACAATTTCATTAAAATTATCTGTATCTGAGAAAAAAGTCCTTTCTGCGCTGATAGATTTCCTTTCTTCATGAAATTCTTTAACCTTACGATTATCTAAACCATTTGCAACATTCCAGATCCACCTTCCATGTTTTCCAAATAATTTAATCATTGTAGGTAAAGGTGTATTAATTATATCTCCAATTCTTTTTATTCCCTTTTTATAGAAATGGACCTTCGTTTTTTTACCGATACCAGGAATGCGGGTAATATCCATATCTTTTAAAAATTCATAAATTGTCTCAAGTTTTACGATGGTAATACCATTAGGTTTATTCTCATCAGAAGCAATTTTAGCTAAAGATTTTGTTGGAGCGATACCTATTGAAATTGTAATACCAATTTTAGTAAAAATTTCCTTTTGGATTTCTTTCGCAATTTTTTCCGCTTCCTTAAAATCTTTAGTAATTTCTGTCAATTCTAGATATGCCTCATCCGTCCCAACTCTCTGGAAATTATCACTAAATTTCTCTAGTATATCCATTACTTCATTAGATACTTTATAATATTTATTACCATTTGGTTTTAAATAAATTCCATGAGGACATCTTCTATATGCTTGGGATATAGGCATAGCAGAGTGTAAACCATACTTTCTGGCCTCATAATTACAGGTTGAGATGACACCTCTCCCCTTTCCTTCTTTTGGATCTGCTCCAATTATGACAGGTTTATCTTTAAATTGTGGATTGTCTCTTATTTCTACTGCTGCAAAAAAACAATCAAGATCACAATGTAAAACAATACGACTCATAATTTAATGAAGCAAAGATAATAGAATTGATATGCAAAATCTATTTTATAAATTTGATATCATTACAAGATATTTAAAATAGAAGACTTTCAAGAATTAATAGTAAATAGAGATTATATGAATTTTAATAAAAAATGATTAACTTAAGATATCAAAATATATTTTTAATCGAAATTTAATAATTTAAGTCATGGCAATAAATAAAGAAGATCAACTTCGAATGGAAGTTGTTAGAGGAGCAAAAGCGATTTTTGCAAAAAAATTAGTAGAAGCTGGAGAGGGAAATGTAAGTATGAGAAATGGTAAGAAAGAAGAATTATTCATCACACCTTCATTTAATCAATATGAAACACTTAAAAAAGCTGAAATTGTACATTTAAATTTTGAAGGAATTCCTTTAAGTACTGGTAAATTGCCTTCAACTGAAGCAAAAATGCATATTGCAATCTATAAATCAAGACTGAAAGTTCAATCAGTAATTCATACGCACTCACCTTTTGCAACCATGCTCTCAATCGTAAGAAAAAACATTCCAATTATAATGGAAGAGATGTATATCTTTTTAGGTGGTTCTGTCGATGTTTCTGAATTTGGAGAAGCTCATACGATCGAAATTGGTGAAGTGGCTTTAAATGCTTTAGGTATAAAAAATGCGGCTCTATTAGCAAATCATGGAGTTATTGTTTGCGGAAAATCATTAGATCATGTTGTTAAATTTGCGGAATTAGTAGAAAAGCTTGCCAAGATGTATTGGGGGGCTTTACAAATAGGAACGCCAAATATCATTTCTAGAGCACATCTTGATCGATTTCAAAAACTATTTGAAAGTCTTTTTGCCAACTATCCTCGTCATATGCGAAAAAAAAATATAAAAAAATCATAGTACCAAAGTGAAATTCATGGAATTAGGAATTAGTTCGCTGGGACATATTATCGAAATGGGACTCAATGGTAAATTTAAAAACCTTTTTGAATTACAACTTAAAGCTTCAGAAAAATGCCTCAATTTCGCTGAGCAAAATGGAATTAAAATAATAGAATTAGTACTAGAGCCTCCAGAAGTATTTAACGATGAACATAGACAGAAATTCATTGACCTTGTGAACTTATATTCTTTAAAAAAACAGATTCATAGTCCTTTTGTCGATGTGAATTTATGTTCTAATAATTATCATATTTCCAATGCTTCAATAGAATCATATAGTGAAACAGTAAACATTTGTAATGATATCGGTGTTAAAATGATGACCATCCATCCTGGAATAGCTAATTTTTTGTTACCCTCAATTAGAGAATTTAATAAAAGACATTTAAAACACGCAATCTTTAGATTACTAAATTATGCTATGAACGAGAATTTAATGATTTGTTTAGAAAATATGCCTCAAAATACCAATATTATGACTGATAATAAAAATATTGAGGAGGTATTCAGTATTATTGGTCGAGAAGATCTCTTCTTTACTTACGATACTAGCCATTTTTACACCTGTGATGGTGATGTGGAACAGTTATGGTTAAAATTTCACAATTCAATAAAAAATGTTCATATAGTTGATAATTTCTCGAAAACAACTGATACTCACCCACCATTAGGTACAGGAAAGATTGATTTTAAAGAAATCTTTGATGTAATTAAAAAATATAACTATAAAGGACCATTAATTATTGAATTATCTGACGCGAAATCATTAAATCAAAGTATTAATTTTATTAACAAGTTTTTATAAATATTAGAAAAAAGAGGAAAAAAAATGTCTCCAATAATTAGTTTACAAATAAGTGATGATTTATTAGAAAGGTTTGAAAATGTACGAAATTTTAGTGGATTTAACTCTAAAAGCGAAGCCTTAAGAGATTCCATAGTAAGCTTTATTGAAAAACATGAAAAATTTGAAAATCTGGAAGGATATAAATTAATCACTGTTAGTTTAGTCTATCCTTTTAAAGAAATCATTATTAACCAAATAACCGAACTATATTCCCAATATCATCAAATTATAAAAACCGTAACCGATTGGCGAATTGCAGAAAAAAAAATTGAATTGATTTTGTTAGTGGGTGAAATTGGTACGATTAAGGATCTTTATAGAGAATTAGCCAAAATAAAGGATGTAATTTGTTCAATTCGTGAAATTGTAATTGATTAAAAATTACACTTAATCAAAACGAAGTGAAAAATCTACTTGCTCTGAAGGGAATTGAGTCAAGAGACCTGAACTTATCACATCGGGTTCTGAAAGTAAATAATCTACAATGTTATCCGAAGTTATGCCGCCAGAGACTTCAATTATTACTTTCTCTCTCAGATTGTTCTTCTTCAATAAATTAATAGCATCTTCCACTTGATCTGGCCCCATATTGTCTAACATAATAATATCTGCTCCATTTTTTGCAGCGGTTAACACATCTTCTACTTTTTCGATTTCTATCTCAATTTTTTTCGAAAAACTAACTCTTTTTTTAGTCTCACTTAATAAATTTATAATGTCCCCATTAAAGTATCTTAGATGAGTATCTTTTAATAGAACCATTTCATCCAATGAAAATCTATGTTCATCTGCTAATCCCAGTTCTGCAGCTTTCTTCTCAAAAATACGAATTCCTGGGGTTGTTTTACGAGTACAAGCAATCTTAACATCTTTTCCAGAGTCTTTAATTAATTTAACGTATTTTCTAGCAGTGGTTGTAATAGCACTCATATGGGTTATTAGATTTAGTACTGTTCTTTCTCCCAATAAAATATCTCTTGCGTTTCCTGTTAATTCTACAATGATATCTCCATTGTTAACCTCGTCTCCGTCTTTCTTTTTAAAAGAGCTGGAGACATTTAAAATGTTATATAATATTTTTAATTCATTTAATCCTGAAACATATCCGGCACTTTTAGTAAATATCTTTGCCGATGCTTTTGCATTCTCCGGTATAACTTTAGAACTTACATCGATAAACATACAATCTTCTTTTAAAAACTCCTTTAATTTCTGTTCAATTACAATTCTATTGTAACTCATCTTTCGCACAATTTTATATAGTATTATTATTATAGTTAAAAAATTAATAAAAATTATGGTAAGAAAAGAATTATTATTTATTAAAAATAATGAGATAGAACTCGAATCTGAATACTTTGGCTCAAAAAGTATGAGTTCTGATGTAGGTGACAAGAGGACTACAGCTGCAGGTCCAGTAGTTTTAATCGCTCACCCTCATCCACAATATGGTGGTAATATGTATAACAATGTTGTATCAAGTGTCTTCAATAAAATAATAAATAATGATTTTTCATGTTTAAGGTTTAATTTTAGGGGTGTAGGAAAATCGACAGGAAAACATTCTGGTGGTCCAGGAGAATTAAGTGATGTAAAATCTTGTATTGATTATTTAATAAATAAGAAAAATCATGAAAGAATAATAATATGTGGTTATTCCTATGGTGCAGCAATTGGATGCTCAGCAATTAATTACTCAGAAAAAATTATTGGATATATTTCTATATCTTTTCCTTGGGATTTTATGGGTGCAAAATATAGAGAATTATCTCAATCTAACAAGCCAAAATTATTTATTCAAGGTAATCAAGATACTGTTGCTGTTTATGAAAGATTTGAAGAAAACTTTAACTTCTATTTAGACCCAAAAATAAGTAAAATTATTGAAGGAGCAGATCATTTTTATATGGGTTATGAACTTCAAGTTGCTGATGAAGTTTTGAAATTTTATAATAGTATAATTTAAGAAATTACTAACAAAACCTTCTTCTATTGAATAACTTTACTCATTTTAAATAAAATCTAGCAAATTAACAAGAAATAAAAAATAAGAGAAAAGAGACTATAAACTTGAAAGCTTTTCTAAATCATCTTGTGAATTTTCAACCGCCCAATCAAGGAGTTGATCAAAATATCGTTCCACATCGTCGCTTTCTGGTGATTTTGTCAAAATAGCTAAAATAAATTGATTTTTATCATCTGGCATAAGGATGTTTCGCATAATGATGAAATCTTCTTTATATTTAATTTTCATGCTTACTATTTCAGAAAGATCTAATTCCTCTGCTGCTTTGTATGCTGAATCACTTAATAGTGATCCCATAGCTGCTACTACACGCTCATCAATTTTCTCTTCTTTTTGTGAAGCTAGAACAAGTCCTGTTGATGTAGCGAAAAGTGATGCTCGAAAATTACCATTTTCATTAAGTTCTTTAAGTACAAGTTCAAGTCTATTTACCAAATCTGCACACACTCGATTAAGATTATTTTAATAATATGTTAAATAAAAATATAGAAATTTTACGTTAATAAGTTTATCATCCAAAGTGCTTACATAAAATTTCTTTGTAAGAATAATATAAGTTTATCAATATTTAAAATTATTCAAAGGGGATTTTAAATCATATTCTATACTATTTTGTTGAAACTTTAAATTGCTTATTACTATAAAAAATGTTTATAGAATCATGCACAATAAATCGAAATACCAAACTAGAGATTAAAATTTAAGGTTGATGATGAATGTTGATAAAATGTCATCATCATCAATATTTAAAGTAATCACACTCGGTCTTGCTATAGGTTTCATAAATCCAGGTCTTTCGATGGGGGCTTTTGGTTCTGTTGGAGAACCTGGATTTAAAAGAAGCACATTAAAATCTGTTCCTTTTATAAGAGGTTGATGAGTATGTCCAAAAATTAAAATTTGTAGACTGTGTTTTTTAGTAAATTCTTCAACATTATCTGGTAAAATATGGATTACTCCAATATTGTAACGCCCTATAGAGAACTTTTTAAAAATTTCTAAATTTTCGATATTATCAAGATTTCCTTTTACACATATAGTTCTTGCTATTCCTTTGATTTCTTCTAGAAAAAATTCTTCACTTACATCTCCAGCATGAACAATTTCATCAACATCTTTGAATGCATGATTGAGTTGATTGATCAAAGAAGTAATTTTCTCTTTTTTAAAATTATTAGTAATATGTGTATCAGATAAAATCCCCAACTTCATTAAAACATCACTCCTCTATATCATAATCATAAAACCCATAAAGAAAATTAGTAAACCCATAAGGATATCAATGAAAACACGAAATATTAAATCTCCTTTTGTATCTTCATTATTATTATCACGTTTGAAATAAGAAGAAAGCATTTTAAAACCAGTGGAAAGACTTTCCTTTATTTGAGAAAATTGCCAAATAAATAAAATACATCCAATAATTAGTAATGGACAATACAGATAAAGTGCTACTACTGAAAAATCTACTGCATTGTTAAAACTCCAAACAGCGTGAGCAGATATTATATTATTTAATGTATGGGCGATTATTACTGGGAAGATCCACCTTTTTTTTAATACAAATAAGGAAAGAACAATTCCAGCAATAATAGCTTGTAAAAACCAAATAAATGGATACCATATTGGATAGAATTGACTTATCGGATTTAGGAAATAAGCAAAATGACCGAATCCAAAATAAAGAGTTGATATCATCACTGCTGACATACTAAAAAAATGTTCACTTCCCCTTTTAGTCAATAGACCTCTAGAAATAGTCTCTTCAGATAATGCTACAGAAAATTGAATAATTATTACTGAAATTAAAAATAAAATGTAAGACGTCCCTGATTGCAGGTATACATCTGTATCTGGAAGTGCATAAGATTGGTATTCAAGCATCTCTGGTATTAGTACGTAACCAAAAAAATCAATTGGCAAAAAAATCAGAAAGAAAATCAATAATCCGTAGAGAATTTGATACTTATAGTTCTTATTGGACATTTTATATAACATTAAGAATCCTTTTCCGGGGGAAATATCTTCTTCTACTATAATATTTCTTTTTTGAGAATCAAATATTAAATTAGAGAGAGGGAATATTAATTGTATTCCAATAATTACAAATACTGCTCTTAATGAATAAATTAATATTCCATAAAGTGGAGAAGTAACACTCACTATTAAAGGAACTAAGAAGAGTGGTAATAATAAAAATATAAATATTAAAATGAATCCCCAAACAATTTCTTGATAAAAAAATCGAAATCTTTTAAGAGCTATTTGTTTCTTTCTATTTTGATGCAGTTCTCTCATTCATAATCACTTAAATTCTTTGGATAAAAAATTATTGATTCAAAAAATTATAAATTTTTTTAATTAATAATCATAAGAAAACAATGCTAACTCATCTGCAGTTGGAATACCATTTCTAGCTCCTAATTGTTGTATGCATTTTCCTGCTATAGTATTTCCGATAATTACATTGTATTTGAGATCTTCAAATTTGTAACTAAAATTTCTAATAAACCCATACATGAATCCAGCAGAAAACGCATCTCCTGCTCCAGTTGTATCAACAACTTGATCTACTTTAATTGGCTTAATTAATTCAGATTTTTCTGAATTTAAAATTATTGCTCCTTTTTTTCCCATTGTTACTATTATTACTTTAATTCCTAATTTGAAAAGAATTTTCGCTTTTCCTTCAATTATCTGTTCATTTAATTTGTTATCTTCTAAATCAAAGAGATTCTGGAACTCTCTTTTTGATATTATTAAAATTTCGACTAAAGCAAACAAATTTTGTATACTATCAAAACCTTGTTCAATAATTAACATTCCTGGATTCAATATAACTGGTATATTATTTCTTTTAGCAATTTTAGCGGCCTTTCGAAATGACTCTAAATTCCTTAGACTACTCAAGAAAATTGTTTTTGTTTTGACAAGATCCTCTGATTTGATATCGTCCGTTGAAAGAAGATTTGCAGCTCCACTAAATGCATAAATTCTACGATCTCCCTCTTTATTTATTGCCACATACGCCGATCCTGTGCCATGCTCTCTCGAATATTTAATTAAGGTTGTATCCAGTGATACTTCCTTAAAATCCTTAATTATTTTTATTCCAAATTCATCTTTGTATCCTAATTTACCAATAAATGCAGTTTTTAACCCCAACCGTGCGCAAGCATAAGCAGTATTGGCCGCTGCCCCTCCAGATAATAATTGAAAATTTGAAACAAAAACTTCATCATCATCTATAGGATGCCTTTCAATTTTAGCTACCATATCAACGAGAGCCGCACCAATACAAATAACATCAAATTCTTTTAACATTTACTAAGACTCCTGATCGTACGTAAAAGAACCAGATTCTGCTTTAACTTCTAGTATGTTTTTACCTTTTATTGGAGATTTCTCGCAATATCCAATTATCTTGGAATCAATCCTATATTTTTTTGCGATTTTTATTATTTCAGGGGCTATAGATTCATTACATAATAGTTCCATCCTATGCCCCATATTAAAAACGCTGAACATCTCCTTCCATTGAGTTTCAGATGATCTTTGAATCAATTTAAAAATTTTTGGTATCATGAAAAGATTATTTTTAACATATTTTATCCCTTTTCCAAATTTTAGGATTTTAGCTTGACCTCCACCAGTATTATGTATGATCCCGTGGATTTCTTTTCTATGATCTTTTAAGATATCTTTTATGACTGGAGCATATGTTCTTGTTGGTGATAATAACGCTTTTCCAATAGTTAGATTCAGCCCATCAATCATATCTGTCAAATCATATTTACCAAAGAAAACAAATTTCTCATCAAGATTTTGATCATAACATTCTGGATATTTTTCATAATATTTATGTGAAAGTACACCATGTCTAGCTAAAGTTAAGCCATTACTACCAATTCCACTATTATATTCATCTTCATAGGAAGCTTTACCATAACTAGCTAATCCTATAATAATATCATTAGGTTTTATATTACTTGCGTCAACAATATCTTCTCTTTTCATCGTCGTGAAAGCAGAAGCATCGACTACAAGAGTCTTAACTAAATCGCCAATATCCGCCGTTTCACCACCACACATCTTAACATTTAAGCCCAGAGTAGTCAATTTTTCACTATATTCATAATATTCTTTAATAATTGTCTCAATAACATCTCCTCTTATAATTTGACTATTTCTTCCGAGATTATTGGAAAAAAATATATTTCCTGTTGCTCCTATACATAGAAAATCATCTAGATTCATAACCATTGCATCTCTCACAATTCCTTTAAAAATAGAAATATCCCCCGTTTCTTTATAATACATATAAGCTAAACTAGCTTTTGTACCCGCTCCATCAGCATGAAAAACCGAGCAGTAATTTTCTCTATTATCGATATCTTCTATGATTTTGCAAAACGCTCCTGGAAATAAGCCTTTGTCGATTGATTTTAGGGCATTATGAACGTCTTCTTTTTTAGATGATACGCCTAACTTTTTATATAAATTGTTATTTTCAGCCATTTTTTAAATTTAAAATTGATACTTACTCTTTAAATGTTTTATTAAATTATCAACTTGTTCAACAGCTTTACCAATATATTTATGAGGATCAAATAGATCATCTAATTCTTCTTTTGAGAACTTTTCTTTAATCTGTTTATTTTCAAATAGAATATCTTTCATATATAAACTTTCTTTCCGGGCTTTTATTGATGCTTGCCTTAAGATTTCATGACCCTCTTGCCTTCCTATGCCTTTTTTGACTAACTGGACCATAACTTTTTCAGTAAGACAAGCACCTCTTGTAAGATTAAGGTTTTCTTCTATTTTAATTTCGTTAAATTCAATTCCTTTTAAATTTTGGATTAGTTGTTTTACCATATAATCTAAAAAGATGAAGTTTTCAGCAAATATAACTCTTTCAGATGCAGAATTTGTAATATCTCTTTCATCCTCTAAAACTATGTTATCCAATGCAACATTGACATTGGATTTTAATACTCTCGCCAAACTGCAGATCCTTTCTGATTTATGAGGATTTCTTTTATGTGGCATAGTTGAACTACCAACCTGTGTCTTTTTAAAAGGTTCAAACATTTCTGAAATTTCATTTCTTTGTAGTATTCTGTTTTCTCTTGCTATTTTAGCTAAAGTTTGTCCAATCAAAGCTGTTAAAAAGATAACTTCAGCATGCCTATCTCTTTGTATAACTTGATTTGCAATAAATACAGGATTTAAATCAAGCTTATTCATCAAAACTTTTTGAATTGTTATCCCTTTGTCATTAAAACTAGCCATAGTTCCAACCGCACCGGACATTTTCCCGAAAGATATTCGATTCCTAATTTCAGAAACCCTATCAAGATGTCTATTTATTTCATATGCCCATACACCAAATCTCATGCCATAAGTGGTAGGGATTGCGTGTTGACCATGTGTTCTTCCTATACAAATTAGATTTTTTTTTTCATTTGTAATTGTCATCAAAATTTTTAATAAATCCAAAAGAGAACCATAAAGGTAATTTAAAGCTTCTCTTAATTGTAGAGCAGTAGCAGTATCCTCAATGTCATAGCTTGTAGCACCAAGATGAACATATTTACCTGCATCATCTTCACATTGTTCTGCTAAACTCTTAACCATTGCCATTAAATCATGATGAATTTCTTTATCAATTTCTTTTACTCTTTTTAATTTTACATAATTTAAATTTGCTTTTTTATTAATTTCATCAGCAGCTTCTTGTGGAATACTTTTTAATTCAGCATGAACTTCTGCTAATGCGGCTTCAACCTTTAACCAATTTTCTAATTTTCTTTCTTCAGTAAAAATATTGGCCATTTCGGTTCGATAACGCGTTTCTATTGGATGAATAAATTTATGATCCATATTTCCTTCTCATTTTTATTTAATCTTAATTAAAATAATGAAACATCAAGAAATATATCTTATTTTATTAATCTTAAAATATTACACTGTAAAAATCAGAAATTTCTACAGCTATTATTTGTTATATTATGATTTACAATAATCTAAAGCAATATGTATAATGGAAAAAAATACCATTTTTTTAAATGCTATAATTGCGGTGAGTGGTACTATTCAAACAGAATCATTAAATCAAAGAAATGTTGGAAATGTAACCATTCATTCTCATTTAAAAATTCAACAAAATTTACGAAAATATGTTCAAGTAGAGACGCAATCTCAATAGTCAAGAAATTAAAGGATAATATAAAAAACTGAATGGAAATAATTCACAATTTCCATTTAAGATTAAGATAAAAAAGAAAGGTATTTAAGCTATTCTTCTCATATTTTGATGATAAATTGACCTTCACTAAGTTATAATTAATATATTGATATTTTAACAGCCTTCTATAAGAAAGATGGAAATTTCAGATGAATTAAAAGAAATAGATGAAAATTTAATTAATCAACTGAATCGGATTGCTAAGGATAAAGCTGAATTTTGGGATATTAGAGCTAAAGTAAATAATGGAACAACTTTAGATTTTATCAATCAAAAAAGTAAGGAAATTTCATCTTTTGAAATTAATAGCTGTGGTATTAGAGCATTTAAAAATGGTGGTTGGGGGTTTTCAGTTCTAAAAGACTTAAAAAGAGAGTCAATTAAAATAGGTTTACAGAAAGCTATAAAACTAGCTAGACTTTCTGAATCATTAACTAAAATTAAATTTAAAATTGCCCAAAATAGGCCATTGATTGAAAAATATGAGAGCAGTAGAAAAAAGAATTTGGAAGAAATTGATATTCACGATAAAATAAACCTTGTTAAAAATCATGAAAAAATAGCCTCAAATTATTCAACATATGTAAAAAATACACATACGATCTACATGGATGGGCATTCTCAAAACTTATATTTGAATTCTTTTGGAAGCAACATTATTCAAGACTTATCATTTTTACGATTATTTTGTTTAGTTTTTACTAATAAGAACGGAGCTACCCAAAGTTCTGTAAATTCTGTTGCGGGTATTGGAGGCTATGAAATAGCTGAGACTAAAAAAGCCATCAATTTAAGTAAAAAAACTGCTAAAGAGGCAGTAGAATTATTGGATGCAAAATCTCCAATCGGAGGCAAATTAACCGTTATTGCAGACTCCAAATTGACAGGAACAATTATACACGAAGCATTTGGACATGCGTGTGAAGCAGATCTAGTATTAAACAATGAAAGTGTTTTAGAAGGGATGATTGGTGAAAAAGTAGCTTCGGAAGATGTTTCAATAATAGATAATCCATCAATGGGTCAGGGACAGCAATTTAATTTGCCTTATGAGTTATTTGGTTGTTATTATATAGATGATGAGGGAATTCCCTCCCAAAAAACTAAAATTATTGAAAATGGTATACTTAAAAATTATTTGCATAATTTAGAGACATCTTCAAGAATGAAGGTTCCTCCAAATGGACATGGTAGAGCATCCGCAAGCTCTGAAAGACCTCAAGTACGGATGGGATTTACATATCTAGAGCCGAAAGATTGGAGTTTAGAAGATATAATTGAAGACACGAAAGATGGAATTTTATGTGAGGATTTTCAGTACGGGTATACTGTTCCTACAACGGGTAATTTTCAATTTAAATGCAGGATTTCGTTTAAAATCAAAAATGGGGAAAAAAAAGAAATAATGAGAGATGTTTCTCTTAGTGGAATGATACTTGAAGCTTTAAATAAAATATCCGCAATTGGTAACCAAAAAACATTTAATTATTCAGAGGGAATGTGTGGAAAAGGTGGTCAACATGTTAGAGTATGTGATGGAGCACCCTATATAAGAATAGAGGATGTGACTGTTGGAGGGTTAAATTAGATGGAAAATTCAGACATTCATTCTTTAGCAGAATTCTGTTTGAAATTAATTGAAAAAGAGAATTCAGAGATAAAATATACTGATATTTTCTTTGAAACAAGTAATTATATAAATATTGAAATTGAAGAAAATTCAATAAAGAATAGCGAAACAGGTGAGGATAACGGTTTTTCAATCAGGGTTATTAACAAAAATGGATCCTTAGGTTTTTCATATTCAAATAAATTAGATAGAACAACTATTGAAAAAATATGCAAAATAGCGATCAAAATGATGAAGGTTGCCACACTTGATCCCGATTTTAAGAATTTACCGGGATCATTTAAGAGTTATCCAGTCGTTAAGGGTTTATTTGATAAAAATTTAAAATATTTACAAATAGAAGATTCTTTAAATTATATTAATGATTTGATTAAAATTTGTAAAGAAGACGAAATGGCAATTTCGCAATCTGGTAACTTTATTTCAGGTTACTCTAAAATATATATTTTTAATTCTAATGGTTTAAGTGTCTCCAGAAAGGATACAAGTTGTTCAATATCTTCACACATCATAGTTAAGGATAAAGTAAGTAATGAGACTTGTTCTGGATATGAAAGGCAAGTTGAAAGAAGACTTGATAAAATTAATGCTATAAAAGTTGCAAATTTAGCTCTAGAAGATGCTAAACGAAATCTTAATAGGAAAAAAATAAAAAATATGAAAGTACCTGTAATCTTAACACCAAAAGGTACAATTAATTTAATTTTAATTCCAATTGCTGCAGCTGTGAATGCAGAGACTTTCCAATATAAAAGAAGTTTCCTCGTTGATAAAAGAGGTCAAAATATAGGTTCAAAATTTTTAAATATAGAAGATAATGGGCTTATTAATGGTGCTCCTGGATCTAAGATATTTGATGATGAGGGGGTTCCATGCAAAAATAAAAAAATCATAGAGAAGGGAAATTTTCTAAAAACTGGATTATTACATAATAGCTATACTGCTGGAAAAGATGGAGTTCAAAGTACGGGAAATGCAACACGAAGTTCTTATGTTTCAATACCCTCGATTGGAATAACTAATTTTATTATGAAACCCGGAGAAATGTTATTTGAAGAAATAATTAAAGATATTAAGGAGGGTATTATTTTAGATTACACGGGAGATTCTGTAAATTTAGCGACAGGGGATTTTAGTGGTTTAATATTACATGGAAATTTAATTAGTAATGGAGAAATAAAGGATCCATTGAATGAAACAATGATAGGTATAAATCTTTTAGATTTATTTCATAAAATTGATGCAGTTTCAAAAGATTATAGAGTTTATGGAGCCTTTCAAGCTCCTTATGTAAGAATAAACTCAGTGAACATTATTGGGGGCGCAAATTAATTAGTAATATTTAACCATAGATATAAATTATTATAAAATACTTCAATTTCACCTTTAATTTCCCATAATTCAACAATAATCCTTTGCTTAGCCCCTGGTTGAGAAAAAGAAATATTTAAACTATCAGACATCCAAAATTGATTATGCAATAATGTTGTTTTAGTTGTATTAAAGTAAGATAAAGCATTAATAGAACCAGAAGAATTTACAATCGTTTCATTATCACCTTTTAAAATTTCAATTCGAAACGAAAATTCTCGTTCCATCTGATTTTCAACTGTTATATAAAAAGAAATAGTTTCATTAACCATTGCTTCTGTAGGATAGTTTTCTGCTTTTTGTTCTTCATTTAAAATTCCAATAGTTGCATAACCTGGTTCAGGTGTTAAAATATAATAGATAATAAATCCTGAAACGATAACAATTCCAATAATAAGACAAATTTTGAGTAATTTTTCAAAATGTTTATTATTGGTTGTTAAATCTTTTTTTTCATTCTTTTTATTAATTTCATTCATTATCTTTAAACCAAGCAATAGTTTTTTTTAACCCCTCTTCTAAAGGCGTTGTCGGCTCCCAGTTTAGAATCTTTTTAGCTTTTTCTATAACAGCGCATCTATACAAAGGATCATCAATAGGCAATGGTTTAAAAACTATTTTTGAATTAGAATTAGTTATATCTTTTATAACTTGGGCTAATTCTAATATACTGTACTCTTTGTCATTACCCAAATTAATTACTTCTCCAATAGCCTCATCTTTATGTACCATTTTAAGTATACCCTCAATTTCATCCACTACATAAATAAAAGATCTAGTTTGGGATCCGTCTCCAAATACAGTTATATCCTCATCATGTAAAGCTTGATGTATAAAGTTAGGAACAACTCTTCCAAACTCAGGACCGTGTCGTATTCTAGGTCCAGAAGTATTAAAAATCCGTACAATTTTTGCTCTCATTTTGTGTTGGAGCTCATAGGCCTTAATAAACGCTTCACCAGCTCTTTTAGATTCATCATAACAACTCCGAGGCCCAACAGGGTTCACATGTCCAAAATAGCTTTCAGGTGTCGGAACTGCTTCTTTTGGGGGATTTCCATAAACTTCAGAAGTGCTTGTATAAAAGAAAATTGCATTATGAAATTTTGCAATTCCTAATGTATTCAATGTTCCTAGTGTATTACTTCTAAGAATCGATATTGGGTCTTGTTTAAATTCAAATGGAGAAGCTCTACTTGCCATATGCATTACAATATCAATTTTTTTAATATCAGCCACGCATATGCCTAAAGGATGGAATGAAAAACCAAAGTAAATAGGATAAGAAATATCGTGATTAATAAAGCGGAAATTGTCCTTTTCCATGAGGGAGTGTATATTTTCAGGACGCCCAGAGGATAAATTATCCAAACATATACAGTTTGCTCTTTGTTCAACTAGAACATCACATACCCAAGACCCAAGGAATCCAGCACCCCCAGTTATCAGAATGGTTTTATCTTCAAATGAAATATTCTCTTTTTTAAGCCTTTTTATTATTTCTTGAATATCTTCGTTTATATTATAGTTCAATTTTTATTACCTTCTTAAGCATTATTATACTTGTTTTTATTTATTGTAGCAAATAAATTTTTCTTTAAAAGAAAAGCAGATCTATAAAATCTAATTTTGATATCAAATCTCAACTTTATGATTTTAAAATGAAAGTAAGTTTACATAATTATAAAATTAGTAGTAAAGAAAAAGATTTAAGTTGTTTTCGTACCACAATATTGACAAAATTTTAATTCTAGTGGATACAACTTTCCACAATTAGAACATTTCTTCAAAGAAGTTTTAAGAATTTCTCTTCCTAGCATTTCAAAAGCTTTTTCAACATTTTCACCCGTTTTTGAAGAAGTACCCAACATTTCTCCTTGAAATTTATATTTTTCGAATATTTTTAAAACCTCTTCTCTATTTACTTTTCTTTTTAAATCAATTTTCGCTTCGATTAATATCCTTGTTTTAGGTGGATTAGGTACAGAGGAAATTACATTTATCCAGTCATGAAGATCGATTAGAGACTCTGGATTTGTAATATCATATAACATTAAAGCACCAGAAGCACCAGAAATATAAGAAGGAAAGAGGAGTCGAAATTTTTTCTCTCCTGCGAAGTCCCAAATATTTAAAAGTATCTCTGTATCATCAACAACCACTTTTTTCGTTTCAAAATCGACACCTATCGTAGATAATGTAGATTTTTCGAATTTACCAGTAGCAAAACGGCGAAGTAAACTAGTTTTTCCAACATTTTTAGCCCCAGCTACAACAACTTTAAATTTAATCATAAATCTCTTCGCTCAGCTTTTTTTTGAACTTGTATACTTACTCAATAAAAGTCAATATTATTATAAATTATTATTGAAGTTATTAATAATCTTTTTTATTGTTTTAATAATTTAGAGATTTTATTATAACCCGAATTTAGTGGCTGTTTTTATATTTATATCTGCTTATTTTATAAATCTGTTGAGCGATTTTTTTTCCTATATTCTCGATTTTTGTCAAATCTGGAATATCTGATAAGAAAATATTTTGTAATGTTTTTAATTCGTTCAATAAGCTTTTCGCTCGATGGGTGTTTACACCTGGAATTCCCGCAACTATATATTCCAATAAACGAGAAGTTTCAATAGGCGCTTTATCAAATCTTAATTTTAATGAAGATTTTGTTGATGATTGTTCTTTTTTTGCGAGCTGATATAAAAATTGTGCAGTCTCGATAGAATTATCTGTTTTATAGATTGAAATACCTAAGTTAACAATTATTGATGTTATTGCGCCATAGAGCGCATTTTCGCTAATATTTGAAACTTTGAATGGATCTCCCTCCAAGATTAAAATTGGTCGTGAAAATTTTTCTCTAATTTCACTTAATTCGGTAAATAATCGTCCATCGATTATGGAGTCATTAAAATCTTTGGCAGATTTTCTTTCAATTCCTACCCTTTCTGAAATAACGTAATCTGCAATTTGTAATTGTTCTAATTTTAGGTTTACCCCTATTAAAGATAAAGTTCTTACAACTGGAGATGCGGTTTCACGATTATCACAGATGACTTCAAAATCCTCAGCACCTTTTATCTTCTTAATTGAACTCAGATCTGAAGATTTTTGTTCTAATGAATCGGTCTCTTCATTTTTTTCGGGAGATATAAAATTTAAAAGATTGGATTGCCCTGCTTTCGATTGAGTTTCAGAATTTTTAATTCTTTCTAAACTAACTTTCATATTTCTTTCCTTAGTTTTTTCAGCCCAATAATAACCTTCATCTCGCGTACCTTCCGCCATCAGAACAAAAACTTTTCCTTCTTTCTTTCTACCTGTACGACCACGACGTTGAATAGAACGTATAGCACTAGGAACAACATCATAAAAAACTACTAAATCACATTCTTCAATATCTAATCCCTCTTCAGCAACACTAGTCCCTACTAATGTATTATATGTTCCCTCTTTAAATTCCATCAATAATTTAATTTGTTTTTTTTGAGTTAAGCCTTTATCTGAACCTCTTGTTGCTTGCCCTACAAACTTATGCATTTTTATAATATCATTTTCTTTAAAATACTTTACTATATTATTTACAGAATCGCGAAAATGACAAAAAACAAGAATCCTTGAATCAGTATTTTTATTTATTTGGTTTGTTAAGATTTTTTTTAGTATTTCTATCTTCGGATGAACCAACCCTTTAGAATGTAGATCATAAGTTAATCTTTGAACATGTTTAAAATTTTTATCAGTAAATAATTCTCTTAAAGATTTATTTGCTGTGTTCTTCTTAATCTTCTCTTCATTTTTTTTGAAATAGTCTTTGAGAGAACTTATTCCTTGAGTTTCTATTAATTCTGTCATATGAGATAATCTGATCGCATTAGCCGCTATCTTTTTTGCATTAAACATCTGGAACTTTTCATCATCATCTCTTGCTGTAGAAATCCTTCGGTTAATTAGATGGTTTAACTTTAATATATCTTTTCTGGTAATCTTTGAGATATCGTAAGAGCCAAGCAGATCATTTTCTTTTAGAATTTTGTAACTGCTTCTTAATTTCTCATCTAACATTCGTTTTATTTCTAAAAATTCGCGTGGGAGTTTAATTTTTATCCATTCATTATCTACTTTATGAATATAGGGTTTAACATCTAAATCCTTTTCTGTTCTGATTTCGATATGATCAATGAATATATTCTCTTTAATTTCATTAATTTTATCCTCAGTTGATCCTGGACTTGCTGTAAGACCTAATATCTGAGCGTTACTTGAATTATCTTTATATTTTTTAGCAATAAAACAGTACGCATAATCCCCAACGGCTCTATGACATTCATCAAAAATCATTAATGAAACATCTTTAATTGAGTATAACTTTGAAATAAGATCATTTTGAAGTACTTGTGGTGTCATAAAAGCAACTTTTATATCGCCCCATAATTCTTTTCTTTTTTCAGGAGCAATTGCACCTGTAAGAGTGTTGAGTGATTCTTCAGGAAGCTCAGTTAATTCTATAAACGATTTATAGTGCTGTTCTACTAAAGGTTTAGTGGGAGCTAAAAGTACTACTTTTGAATTTTCAATTTCCGTTAATCTTTGTACGGCAAGCATGAGAGCTATGATGGTTTTGCCTAAACCTGTAGGAATGACAACTAAACAGTTTCGATTTAAACAATTTATAAAAATATTCTCCTGGTATTCCCGTCGAGATATTAAATTTTTCTTAATTAGAGGATGGGATAAAAATTCTTCCTTGGCTTTTACAAAAATCACCAGTAAATATAAAATTGTTTTAGCTTTTGAATATAAAATTTTATTGAAATATTTAAACTAACAGACCTTATAAGATCTTTAAAAATATTAAAATTCTTAAATCGATTTACTAATAATTTAATAAATAAGATTTCGTTTCATAGTAAAGTAAAATTTAATTCATATTACTCATTTATCATAAATTAATGCAAGCGCGGGTGGTCTAGTGGTATGACGACATTTATAATGCTAATAGCTTATAAAGCGTTAAACGCTCACACCGTGTAAATCAGGGGTTCAATTCCCCTCTCGCGCATTTATAAACCTCCATTGTTTCATTTCTTTAGAAGCTCTAAAATTGCCTTAAAATGGCAAAAAACAAAAAAGTTATATGAAATCCTACATTTTAAAATTTTAAATTACTCTTTTTTTGGGTTGGATTATGTCTAGTTTTTTAGAATCTCGAGAACTACGCAAGTTGTATAAAAAAGTAAGAAAGTATGTTAAAATCGGCCCAATTTTTTTAACAAGATACGAAAAAGCTAGAATCGTTGGTGCAAGAGCACTTCAGATTAGCTTCGGAGCCCCTATTCTGGTGGACAAGCCTATAGACATGATAGATCCAATAAAAATTGCTCAGTTAGAGCTCAGATCTAAAATTTTACCGTTAACCATAAGGCGTGAGTATCCAAGTGAAGAATATCAAGATATTCCGATAAATAAGTTAATTTTAAAAAAGAAATAGTTTATCTATAAATTATTGAACACGATATTTTCCTCGCTCAGTTAGAATATAAACATTCTTATCTCTTACCAATTCAGAAACTATATACCCTTTAGTAATTAAATCTTCAAGGATTTTTTCTAATTCTGCTTTTTTAAATCCTGGAATTCCTAATGGTATCCTAGATTGGTTAGCGATAATAGCAATTCGTTCTAAAAATAGTCTTTTACCCATAAATGTTTCAAGGATCGTGATTTCATCATTTGAAAGCCTTTCAAATTGATCATGCTCTAAGTATTGCTCTTTTAAAGTTTGTGCGAGGTCTCTAGTTTCCGAACTGATTTCTTGTTTTTTCACTTCAACATGTTTCAGTGTAACTAAATCTTTTGCAACTGGTTGTGTTTTTTTTTCAGAAGATGTTTCTAATTGAGCTTCTACTTTCTCTTTTTCTTCGTTCTCTTTTTTAGTAGACTCATTATTTTTGTTTTCCATAATATTACCATAAGGAATTTAATTATAAAAATTTATATTTAAATAATGAAAAAGGTCTTAGAATTAAAAACTGGAGAAACCGTAATTATTCGACCTTTAACCAAATCAGATGTTGACTGTGTTTGGTATAATTTTAATGAAGTATTAGAAGAAGGAATTTATTTACCCGTATTTCTTCCGGTGAAAAGTCAGATAGAAAAAGATACATGGTATCTCAATGTTAAAAAAGAAAATGAAATCTGTATAATAGCAGACCATCCTGGTCTAAAAATACCTAATAATATAATTGGACAATGTGAAATCTCAAATATAGAATGGGATGCAGCTACTCATGTAGGGGTATTAGGTATTATTGTAAGAGAAAAATATAGAGACGTCTCTGTTGGAAGAAGTTTAATTGATTTTGCTATTCGAGAATCTAAAAAATTAAATAATAAAGAAAAAATTATTCTCAGTAGTTTTTCAACCAATGAGAGAGCACTCCATCTTTTTAAAAAATTAGGTTTTAAAATTGTAGGGATTAGAAAAAAACAATTTCTTATGGACACAAAATACATTGATGAAGTATTGATGGAACTTTGGATTGATGATTATCTTAACGAAAAGTTCTAAGAAAAATTAAGAATCAGATTTGTAATTTCATTATTAGGGAAATTTTAACTTTTTATGGTAATCTTTAAGACCTTGTGGATCGAGAGGATTCTCATTTAAGAATATGAAATTTAAATTATGGAGGTTTTCGATACTTTCTTTTCTAAATTCTGAAATATTATTACTCCCTAAATGCAAAATGATTAAATTTTGCAAGTTATCTAAATGCTCTAATGTTTTTATGTTATTATTATCTAAATATAATTCTTGTAACTCTAATAGATTCTGTAAACCTTCTAAATTTTGGATTTTATTATTTGAGAGCTCCAACTTTTTTAATTTTACTAGGTTATCAAGAGATTCAATTCGTTTAATTAAATTATTTGAGAGATATAATCCCTTTAAATTTTCAAGAGGTAATAATCCTTCAATTTGAGAAATTTTATTATCATTAAGATATAACCACATTAAATTTTTTAAAGATTGGAGCAATTTAATTTTCTCAATTTGATTAAAAGAGAGGTTTAATCTTTTTAGTTGGATAATGTTATAAAGATTACTTATCTCAGTAAGTTGATTATGACTTAAATCTAATACCTCTAAATTGTCTAAACCGCTTAAATTTTCGATTTTTCTTATGTAATTATTGTTAATGAATAATTTCCTTAAATTTTTTAAAGATTCTATCCCTTCAATTTTTCGAATTTTATTATTTGATAGATTTAACTCTTCTAATTCTAATAAATTCTCTAAATTCTCACTTTTTTCTATTTTATTATAAGATAGATCTAATGTTCGTAATTTTTTGAGAAATTGAAAACCATCAATACTCTTAAGGTAATTCCTTTGTAGATAAAGATGCTTTAAATCAATTAAACTTTTAAATCCTAGAATTTCAGAGATTTTATTTAAATTAGAACTCTCACAATTTAAAGAGAAAATCTTTCCATTTCTTAAGGTTATATGGTACCCGCATTTATTTACATAATACAACTTCAAAATTAGATTAATGCAGATATCCAGAAAAGACTCAGGGATAGAGGTGTTAGGATTGATATTATCAATATCCTCCAGCAACTTATTAGGTGCGTCTTTAAATTCCTTTTTATTTAAAATATTCAGAAATTCTATTATTACCTCTCGTGCCTTCATATTATTTAATGAATTTAATGTTTTTACTGCAAAAAGCTTCAATTCTACATTCTCAATTTTATTTAATGTATATTCCAACAAACGAATTAACTTCTTGTTTTTTGAATATTTTTCTTTTAAGATTTGTCCTGCTGTTAATCTTATATCAAGATTTTCATCAGAAAGTAATAAGTGCTCGAAAAATTTGAAATTCTTTCCATCTTCAATTAATCCGTAGTTTTCTAGTGCCATCTGTCGTACAGTTGAATCACTTGAACTATCTATCCATTCTCTTAAAAGAGCTAGACCTTCTTTCCTTCCTATTTCACTTAAGTTTTCTTTGATATAATCCGGATCTAATTCCATATTAAGTATTTATGAATTGGGATAATTCAACATTACATTCATTTATCAAAAATGATTAAAATAGTAAAAATCTAATCTGTTAAAATATAATAAAAAAAGAAAAATAAAAAACTTAAAATATTTATTCCTGTTTGATTTTTGGTAAACATATTTGACGCTTTAGAAGCATCGGTGGATAACTTGTGGTCCCATCTCTTTATATTCGCGTCTTGTGACCCACATGCGATGGAACGTTTTCAGTGAAGAGAGAATTGAACCTCCAATCCAAACGGAATACATCCGCTCAGGTGGTGCAATTATCTTGACGTCTACGCTCTCTGGGATTTGCTCTTTTATCTCCTTGGTTAGTCTCTCTTTTATACCAGGGAACATTGTGGAACCACCAGAAAGTACGATATTACTATAGAGATCTCGGCGCAAATCAACGTCGCACTCTGAAATGGCACCAACAATTACATCATCAAGAGGTTCTAATTCTTTACCGATTACAGAAGGATTGAAAAAGCATTCAGGTGCTAAAAATCGCTCTACGCCAACGTTGATGGTCTCTCCGTCAGGAAGCATGTAGCTTTTCTCCATTCCAGCGACTTTTTTACTCAACATCATCTCCTTCTCAGGATCAATGGCGACATAGCACAGCTTCTCCTTGATATCTCTCACAATTTCTTTTTCTGCTGATGTTGTGAAAGAGTATCCCTTTTGTCGAAGAAGTCTCTGTAAGTAGGTTGTAATATCTCGACCTGCTAGATCGATTCTCTGGATAGCGTGGCTTAAGGCGAATCCCTCGAAAATTGGTACAACGTGGGAAACTCCATCACCAATATCTATAACACATCCAGTAGTACGACCAGAAGCATAAAGACTCAATACTGCTTGCATTGCTACATACAAAGCAGGTGTATTAAAAGTCTCAAACATAATTTCTGCCATTTTCTCACGGTTTGGACGTGGGTTTAATGGTGCTTCTGTTAAAAGAGTTGGATGTTCACTTGGATCGATACGCAAATCAGTATAAAATGTATAATGCCAGATTTTCTCCATTGCAGTCCAGTCTTCAATGATACCATGTTCAACAGGGAACATTAACTTTAAAACGCCTTTTAATTGCATAGCTTCCTCACCAATATAGTATTCCCGAGTATAATGTTCGACATCAGTCATAATGCTTTCATACTTAGGATATCCAATTAGTGTTGGGAAGACTGACCTTGGTTGATCCTCACCAGCAAATCCGTTTTTGGAGATTCCGGTACCATTGTCAACAACCAGGGCTTTTGCGTTTAAAAAGCTTTCTTCCTCTGCCATATTTCTAATTCAGCTCTTAATTTTAATAGTTTTTTTAATTTGATTAATTTC
>JAZGEW010000066.1:0-16700 GCA_036478875.1 Promethearchaeia archaeon
GGCGTACGTGGAGAATTAGAGAAAAAGACACAGGAAATTTCACCCAATTTAAAGATAACTTGACTCAACTAGAGCGACCCTAATCTATTTTGTCGAGTGAGTGGGGTTTGACATTAAAGAAAAAAAATAAAAAACTTATTGAATATTTAATTAAAATTGATATTATGAAACCTCCAATATGCAGAGTATGTGATAAAAAATTAAAAGATTTGAATAAGGGAGGTTTAGTTTATTTTACTAAACGCCCTTCTGATATAGAATGGGAAAAAAGAATGGAAGAGATTGGAGGAGTAGGACATCCACCATACGCAGAATGGTTCTGTAAAAAACATTATGATAAAGCTAATGAACTAAAAAACTTAACTATAGATAAGGCATTAAAAATTTTAATGCTTGAAGGTTCCTAATTATTTAATATGATTACCAGATCTCGTAATTAACTTGGTGATTCTCTTCCCAATAGGATCTCTATTTTAATACAAGTAAGCTTAAGTGAAATGCTTTATGTTGACTCTAAAAAATTTTTTGAGCGTGCAAAAGCTGCAGGTGTTGATATTACTTTACAGGAATGGAAGGACACATTACATGAGACTCAAATGAATCCAGGTTTACCAGAAGCCGATGAAGCAATGGAAAAGATTAAAGAATTCGTACGGAAATTATTTAATTAGTTTCTTTTAAATTATTTGAACATTCCTTAAAGGAACCCACCCACTTTTCCCTTGTTGATTAGTTGCCCATACCCAACCAGCTTCTTCTTTTTTTATAGTTAATTCTTGTCCGACATCTACAGAAAGTTCAGTTGCATCATAATTTTGTAATACTTTACAGTTAGTTTCAAATATTTCGAGATAACTCTCTGGAATCCATCCCGTTTTCCCGACTCCATTTATACACCAGATCCAACCACTCCATTCACTCTCTTTTTTTCCTATGGTTAATATTTCTCCTTTACTAATTTTTATTGGATCTGGAAAAGGAGTCTGATAATCTTCAATAACTCTACAATATTTTTCCTTCAAAACTTTTTTCCACTCTTTATGCTAAAAATTATAAATCGTCATGTTACTAAATATAATAATATAATTTTTGTGAAATTACTTATTATTGAAATAGATTTTAAATAATTCTCCTATTATTAGAATATAAGAAATTGAATGAAAGAAAATCAAAAAAGAAAGAAAAAAGATTTACATTTTCAATAAGATGTTGGCTTCCACCCATTTCAATACCTAAAAAATTTAAACCTGCAAAACAACTTTACGATGAAGGAGATGTTAAAAAAGCCCTTCAACGTCTGGATAAATTCGAGCAAAAGAAGGGAATTACTCCCGAAGATCGACTCTCTAGCCAAATTTTCAGAATTAACCTCCTTTTTGATTTGGGAAGTTTTAAAGAGGCTATTTAGCTCGCCGAATTAATTCATCAAAAAAATCAAAAACATGGAAAAGACCTTCAATTCTTAGATATTCTTGTACTCCAAATTTCTGCATTACATGAAATCGGAAAGTTTAACGAAACTTTTAGCTTAATTGAAGAAGGAGAAAACCTCATTAAATCTTATGAAGGAGATTTGTCTACTAGTATCCTACAAAGAAAGTCCATTTTAATTAGGCTGAAAGGTAATGCTTACTGGGATGATATAACTCGGAATTTAAAATACCAGAAACAGAGTTTGATGCTTGCTGAGAGAATAAATGATAAGGGATTAATTGCAACATGCCTTTATAATCTTAGTGAATGTTATAATAAATTAGGTGATTTTAAAAGGGCTCTCAAACATATCGACCGTAGTTTTGAATTATTCGACGATATTAGTGTGTATCCTCTACTAAAAGCAACTATTCTCAATGATGCTGTTGAAATTTCCATTAACAAGGGTGATCTTGAACGGGCAAGGCAACACTTACAATACTTTAAGAAAATTAAGAATCAGTCAGATTCTACGACAATAAATGCTATGTATCGCTTTACTGAAGCGATCATGTTAAAAACAAGTCTTCGAATCATGAATCGCGGAAAATCAGAAGAGATTTTAAAACAACTTCTTGATGAGAAGATTGCCAATTTTGAATATACTGTAAGAATACTAATTCATCTATGTGATTTGCTCATAAGTGAATTGCGCATAACTAGCAATTTAGAAGTGTTAGATGAGATTAAGTTATTTATTTCTCAGCTTTTAGAAATTAGTGAATACTCAAAAGTATACTCATTTCTATGTGAAGCTTTTATTTTACAAGCAAAGTTGGCTTTATTGGAATTAGATATGAAAAAAGCTCAACGATTTTTGACTCAAGCTCAACAAATAGCTGAAAGGTTTGGTTTTGGCCTGTTAGTAAAAAAGATCACTGATGAACATAATGATTTACTCAAAAAATTAGATTTATGGAAAAAATTAAAGGAAGTAGAAGCCCCAATGGCTGAACGTATAGAACTAGCTCATATGGATGAGCAAATTGGAGGAATGCTTCAACACCGCGCTATATTAACCGCTCAAGTCACGGAAGAGAGAGTGTCAATTTCTAAAGAGAAGAAAATCTGCTTAGTTTGCAGGGGTGAAGTGTTGCGATTCTCATACATCTGTGAATGTGGTGCGATTTATTGTGAGAATTGTGCTCGAGCGTTAATGGATTTGGAAAACGTATGTTGGATGTGTGAAGTTCCAATTGATTATTCAAAGCCTGGTAAACCATTCAAAGAAGAAGAACAAAGAACTAAGCATGAGAAAAAAGGAAAGATAAAAGAAAAATAGTAAATTTAAATGTAATTCATATAATCTTTTTTTAAGTATTAAGTATTCAAAGTGAATTTTATAATGGTTGTTATTCGCTTCTTAGGGAATGCATGTATTGACTAATTACAATAGTATAAATATCTAAATGCAATTTTTGCATTTTATTTTATATAAGTAGCAAGTTTTAATATGTTAGACTTTATCATTTGAACAGAAGAAAATGAATTTAACCAAAGAACAGATTAATAGATATTCTCGTCAAATTGTTCTTAAGGAAATTGGAGGCATTGGTCAAAAAAAATTATTAAATTCAAAAATATCTTTAATTGGGTTAGGTGCTCTTGGATCACCAGCTGCATATTATCTAGTCGCTGCAGGAATTGGTAATCTAAAAGTGATTGATTATGATTCAGTTGAGCCATCAAACTTACATAGACAGATTCTCCATTTCACAAAGGATATCAATAGGAAAAAAACTGAGAGTGCTGTTGAAAAACTTAATCAATTAAATCCAGATTGTCATATCGAAGTTATTTCCGATAAAATCACGCCCGTAAATGCCAAAGAAATTATTAAAGATTCTGATTTTGTTATAGAAGGGTCTGATAATTTTCCTACCAAAATGTTAATCAATGATGTGTGTGTTTATTTACAGATCCCATTTACAATAGCAGGAGTACTAAGATTCCATGGTCAGATAATGACTACAGTTCCAGAAAAAAAGACTGCTTGTTATAGATGTCTTTTTGGTGATATCACTGAGACACCTACTGGAATGTCATGTTCAGAAGCAGGAGTTATAGGATTAATTCCAGGAATTCTTGGTTGTATAGAAGCAAACGAAGCAGTTAAATGCATCCTAGATGTAGGGGATTTAATAATTAATAAGATTATGTATGTAGATCTCTTACGTAATGCCTTTAATTTTATTGATATTTATAGAGATGAAAATTGTATAGCGTGCGGAGAAAACCCCATAGATCTGGTTGAAACCTACGATTATAGGTTAGAAGATGTATGTCAATAGAAAAAATTAAAAATAAAGAGAATAGAATCATAAAAAAAATAGATATTAAAGGTCATGTTTGTCCTATGACCTTTGTCTATACAAAATTAGCCCTTGAAGAGTTAAATAAAGGTGATATATTAGAAGTTGAATTAAATTTCCATCCCGCAGTTAAGAATGTTCCTAAAAATTGTGAACGACAAAGCCTAGCAGAGTTAATAGAAGTAAGAGAAATAAATTCAAATGAAGAAACTTATCAATTAGTATTAAAAAAGCTATAATTTCTTGGGTTAGTGTTTTAAAATTATATTTTATGAAATTCTAGTTAGATTAATCCATGAAAAGATCTGTTGATAAATAACGTTCTCCTGTATCAGGTAAAATAATTACAATATTATCTTCTTTTTTGAAATTTGCCGATGCTTTATAAATACCAGCCCATACGGCTGCTCCAGCAGAAACGCCAACTAATATTCCTTCAAATTTAGCTAATTCTCTTGCAGTTTCTACAGCATCTTCGTATTTAACTTGGATAACTTCCTCATAAATATCTGTGTTTAACACATCAGGTACAAAACCAGCCCCTATACCTTGTATTTTATGTGGTCCAGGATTTCCACCAGATAATACTGGAGACTCTTTTGGCTCTACAGCAAATATTTTTACATGTTCTCCTATTTTTTGTTTAAGAACTTCACCTACACCTGTTATTGTACCTCCAGTTCCTATCCCTGCTACAAAACCGTCAATTTTACCATCTAAATCGTTTATAATCTCTTCTGCTGTGGTTTTACGATGAATTTCAGGATTAGCTTCATTTTTGAATTGTTGAGGGATAAATACCTTATCATTGTCTTTTGCTAATTCTTCCGCCTTTTCAATAGCTCCTTTCATCCCTTTAGCGGCTGGAGTTAAAATTAACTCAGCACCAAATGCTTTCAATATTTTTCTTCTTTCAATTGACATACTATCTGGCATTGTAAGAATTAATTTATAGTTTTTAGCAGCACACACTAATGCTAAACCAATACCTGTATTACCTGAGGTTGGTTCAACAATTGTAGTATTTTGATTGATCACTTTAGCTTTTTCAGCCGCATCAATCATAGACATACAAATTCTATCTTTAACACTTGCCCCAGGATTGAAAGCTTCAAGTTTCACATAAATAGTCGGTTCAACTCCTTCAGCAATTCTATTAAGTCTTACTAAAGGTGTATTACCTATTGTTTCAATAATATCATTAAATATTCTTCCCAATCTTTTTTACCTCCTTTTTTTTAGTCCATTCTAAATACCATAACCATCATAACCATACAAAATTTCAATATCTTTTTCTTTTTTCCCAGACTCAATTTTAAGTTTATTTTCTAGAAATTCAATTCTTTGATTTATTGAAGAAAGAGTTATTGCTAGTGGATCAGGCAAATCTCCATGAGACAAATCAACTTTTTTAATCTTTTTTCCTTCTTGAGATATAATTTTTCCGGGAACGCCAACCACTACTGAATTTGGGGGCACATCCCTAACAACTACAGAGTTTGCACCGATTTTCACATTATCTCCAATTGTTATAGGCCCTAATAGTTTTGCTCCGGTGCCGACAACAATGTTGTTACCTAAAGTTGGATGTCTCTTGACTGGATCTGTCATTGTTCCTCCTAGAACTACTCCCTGATAAATAGTTACATTATCCCCTATCTTTGCTGTTTCTCCAATCACAACCCCCCCTCCATGATCTATGAAAAAGTCCTTACCTATTTCAGCACCAGGATGAATTTCTATTCCAGTAAGTTCTCTCGTCATTTCTGAAAGGTACCTTGGTACAAATGGCATTTTAATTTTCCAGAAGAAATGAGCTATACGATGCAATAAAATTGCTTTAACCCCTGGATAACTTGTTAAAACTTCTAAGAGAGATTGAGCCGCTGGATCCTTATTAAATGCCGCACTTACATCAGATACAAAAAAATCTAAGATTCTTTGTAAGTTTCGATCTATCTCTTCTCGATTTAACTCTTCTAATCGAAAATCTAATTTTAAAATACACTCAGCACAAAAGTTATAATGATTTTTCTCTTTATGTCCTAAGGTTTTACCACAATTTAAGCAATTTAAAAAATTTTCCATTCTCTACTATTTTTCAGATATTTTATTAATTGGAAAAAAAATTTAGTGAAATAAAAAATTAAGTGCAATTTTTTCATCTATTTTTAAAAAAAACGGATAACTACCCTCCAGCAATAGCAGGTAGAAAAGAAATTTCATCTCCATTTTTAATTATGGTATCCAGACCATCAAACTTACGAATATCCTTTCCATTTAATCCTACGATAATATATTTACTTAATTTATTATCTGCGCTAAATATATTCTCTTCAAAATCTTTTCCTATTAATGAACTTAATCTCATTAAGGCGTCTCTAATTGTTAATGTGTTATCAAAAGATAAAGGTATTTCTTCTCTCCCAACAATATCTACTAATAAAGAAAAGAAGGAAGTTTTTATATTTATCAAATAATAGCCCCTTAAAACTTAAATTTCAATTTCATTAGAATATTATTAATTTAAAAAAAAAAATGGCATTTATCTATTTGGATTATAAAATTTAAAAATAACTGTAATTTTTGCAGATATCAAAATACTCAATCAAGTGATTCTTATTAAACAAGATAAATTAAATATCGGACATCTTTCAACTGCTTATCATACTAATTACGTATTAATGGAATCCGAAGATTTAACAAAAGATTTAAAAATAAATATAAATTGGATTCTGTTCGGAACAGGACCAGCTATGGTTAAAGCATTCAATGAAGAAAATTTAGACATAGGTTATATGGGTTTACCCCCTGCAATTATAGGAATTGATAAGGGTGTTCCAATAAAATGTGTAGCAGGAGGTCATGTTGAGGGAACTATCTTGGTTGCTAGAAGTGAATACAACACAAGGAAGCAATTAGATAATAATTTAAAAATGGTTTTTTCCCAGTTTAAAGGAAAAACAATAGGGGTTCCGAGTAAAGGATCAATTCATGATGTTATATTAACGTTTTATTTGGAAAAATACAATTTATTAGATGAAATTAATGTTAAAAATTATGAGCAAGCAGAATTTATTGCTAAGGATATGAGAAATGGTATTTTAGAAGCCGGTGTTGGAACTCCTGCATTAGCGGTTTTTGCAGCAACTATTTTAGATTCTCAATTAATTATTGAAGCAAAAGATCTATGGTCAAATAATCCTAGTTATGGTATTTTCATTCATGAAAAGCTGATTCAAACTGATCCTGAAATTTTATTAAAATTTCTATATCATCATAAAGATGCTTCTTATCTACTTCGAAATTCTCCTTTAATAGCAGCAGAGAAAATAGCTAAAACATTTGACATAATTGATAAAAAATATGCTGAATCTGTTTTAAAGATATCTCCAAAATACTGTATAGCTCTCTCAGAGGGTTATGTTAAATCAACAATGAGGTTTGTAAAAACCCTTTATAGTTTAGAATATATTACAAGAAAGCTTAAAATAAAAGACATCTTTGACTTTAGATTTATTAATAAAGTTCATCCCGAACCAGAGCATTATTCACTCAATCAAAATTTCTCTGATTTAATAATTCATTTATAATATTAAGAAAGAGGAAAAAAGGAAAAAATTCAATCCTGTTAAATTATACTGAAATAAGGAGATGAATAATAACTTTATTATTTTTATTAAGAGCGAAATCCTAATAATGATTGAATTTTTCACTTTCCTTTTCAATGTATTTTTTTTTTAATGATTTATAAAATTAAATGCAAATTTTACATGTTTTATGACAGAATTTATTATGTAATAAAAAATAAAAAATTAATAGTGAAATAGAGTTATTATATACTAAAGTTTAAGCATTTAAAGATGTTTTAAAATGAAAAGTGTAGATTCAGAACTAACCCGGAAAGAGAGAAAGATTTTAACATATCTATTAAGTGAGTATAAATTACAAAATAGATTTCCAGGATTGAATGAAATTAAACGAACCTTAAAATTAGACTATGATGAACAAATCGAAGAAAAAATGGTAAAACAATTTGTTAAAAGAGGATTTCCTCAGGTTGGGATGACTCGAAACCAAGAAAAGGTTTTCGATTATATAATAGAACAATATTCAAAATTTGATAGAATTCTTGATGTTAATGATATTGAGAGAGAGTTAAATCTCTCGGCCGAAGAACTAATTCAAATCTTAGCAAAACTTGAAAGAATAGGAGTAATTCATAGAGAGAAAAATAATGAAGAAAAAATAATTCCTCGAATCTCTAAAATTGGATATGATCACAAAACAATATTAAAAGATGGAAGAATCCTAAAACCGATTGAAGCTGCGTGTGTTATTGATGCTTTGGGTCTCCCTTTCACATATAACCAAGATGCTTCAATTTTTTCAAAAGATCCAATTTCAAAACAAGAAATTAAGATTATAATCAAAGATGAGAAAATTATCTTCCAGCAACCTGATAATTTACTTGTGTATCTTGGTTCACAATGTTCTACAACTGTATTCTTTACTTCAGAAGAAAATCTTAAAGAATGGGAGAAACAACATCCAGATCAAAAAGGCACTATTGTAAATATGAAACAGGCCATAATTTTAGCTCGTAAACTTTTTGAGAATAGATTAGAAATAGATTATGTTCGAAGCTGTGAAATATCTATTGATCAAGATCAAAAAAATATAGAATGGCTAGATTTACCATCAGATGATAAGGACGATAAATGTTGTGATTAATTGAACTGGATTTCATGATTTAGAGGATAACTAAAGAAAAAGTTTATTTTTCTGAACTTTAATTTCTTATAATTTATATTATTGTGTCTTTTTATGTTAAGTATTATAGTATTTATATTATGGGATTAGATAACATAGATAAGCAAATTATTAATGTGTTATATCATAGAGGATGTGAAAGTTTAATTAATATTGGTGAGAAAGTATTCAAATCAGATAAAGATACAATGAGTCATGCTGGAGTTCGAAAGAGAATACTAAAAATGGAAGATTCGGGAATACTCAAAGTTCAAGGGAATATCAACATCAACGCCCTTAATTATAAATCATGCTTAATTCTTCTCGAAATGAAAAATTATGAAGAAGTAAAAAAGATTATTGATGCTTATTCTGATTGCCCTAGAGTCTTTTTACTTGCTCAAATTACTGGGCGGTATAACTTAATAATGGGAATAATAGGACAAGATATAGAGGTTTTGCATAGATACATTAATTATTGTGGTCCTACTAATAAAGAAGGAATACTACATTCTGATATCCTATCTATTTCGGAATTAAAGGCTCCAGAGTATCTACCTCTAAACCTTTTTAGCAAAAAAAGTCAAGAAAGTAAATGTGGGAATATTTGTAAAGATTGTGAAGCTTATTTAGACGGCAAATGTAATGGTTGCGGAAATTTTTAAAGTGATTCATTTAAGAATTCAGGTAATCTAGTTTTATAAAAGTTTAAATTTGAAACTTAAATTCTAATCTAGTATTAAATTGAAACTAAGGTTGATCCAATCGTTTAAATTGATGACTATCAATAACTCTTATATAAGAAAACAGTTTATCATAAATTGAAGATATTTTTAAATAATTTCGTTCTCTTGAAAGGAAAAATTTATGATTGTTGAAGATAAATATTTTGTATCTACATATGAAGATAAGACTAATTTATATTCTCTATCTCCATCGAGTAAATTTATTTTATACTTATTAAAGCAAAGAGGACCATTAAGCCAGATGGATATATTAAAAAAAACCCTTCTCCCTAAACGTACAGTTGCATATGCTTTAAAAAAACTTCAAGAAAATAATTTCATAAGGAAATTTAAAGATATTACTGATAAACGTGTAAGTATCTATGAAATCTTAATTTAATATCCATATCTATTTCTTAGTGGAGAAATCTAATTCAGCATTTAACCAGCATAATTCATCATATGTTTTTGATGAATTAGAGATTTCTTCTGCTGTTTTTCTTATGTCTTCCATTGTTGGCATAGAATAATTTTTTTTCTGAATTTTTTCCGCTAAACTCCAACATAAATCCTCATAGGAAGGATGTTTTAAAGACAAATAATAAGCTGCTTCTCCTATTTGAGCTCCGATTTCGGTTTCTCCCGATACTTTTGAGTCACTTATTGGTACTGGATTTCGATAAGTTTGGAGTTGCTCTAACCAATTTTTTATTCTTCTTTCTGGTTCCTCTTTAATTTCTTGCATAACCATAACATTATCCTAATCTATTATTTATTTATAAATTTAAGTGCAAAGATTACTGATTTTTATTTATTAGATTAATAGCTTAATCAACCATTATTGGTATTTTCTCATCATCAATTTCAACTGCCTTTACTTTTTCTACGAAGTAGGGGTCAATTATCGAAGAAATTTGCTTAAAATCATAGTGCTTTGCTTTTATTGCTTTTAGCTTACAAGTAGAAGAACATTTCCCGCACCCTTTACAAAGTGCAGAGTTTATTACGGCTTTTTTAACAGATAAACTGACATCTTCATATTTACTCTCAGCATCTACAATATCAATCGCCTTAAATGCACAGTTCTCCGCACATTTTCCACAACCGTTACATTTTTCAGGATTAACAATTAAATCCTTAAAAAAGCATTCAATTGAAAGCAGAAATGACATAAATTCTAGGTTTGTTGTTGAGATTTTTCCTCTACTCAGAAATCTGCTAGCTCTACCGGCAGCTCCATTTGCTTGCATTATAGAATCTTGAAGATTCTTTGGCCACTGAGCACACCCACATACAAAAATACCATGCGTAACAAAATCTAACGGTCGCATTTTTTCATGAGCTTCTGGAAAAAAACCATTATCATCTAAAGGCACATTTAACATTATAGCCAAGTCTTTTAAGTCTTTTGAAGGAATTAATGGAGTTGCTAGTAAAATAAGATCTGTTTCAAAGGCAATCTGTTTATTTACATCTAGATCATCACGCACTTTTATACGATATTTCTCGGGATTTTTGCTAATTTTTACAACCTCTGGAACATTATGTACATCATATCTCAAGTAGCTCGCTATTTTTTTTCGTTTAGTGAAGATTTCTTCAAATTCTTTTTTCGCAGTATGAAGATCTCTGAACAATACAAGTATCTCAAGTTCTGGTTTTAATTCTTTTAAAACTTTAATATTTTTAATTGCATTAGAGCAACACACATTAGAACAATATGAATACCCAAATCTTTGCCTAGCTTGAACACATAAAATAGTTGTTATATGATTGATTTTATCTAGCCAAGAGTTATCTTCATTCTTTAGTCTTTGTTCTAATTCTAACAATGTTATTACGTTCTTGTTCAATCTATTATATTGGAATAGCCCTTTTGGTTTAAACTCTTGACTGCCTGTAGCTACTATAATAACGCCAGCACTTAATGTATAAATTTCATCATTAACATCAGCAATATCAATTAAATAATTTCCAATAGTTCCTTTAATTGCTTTTATATTTGAATTTCGGAAAACTTCAATATTTTCCTTTTTCTTGACTTCATTAATTTTGTTATTTAAAAATTCTGTAGCTTCTTGTTGAGATGGATATAAAATATTGAGATAATTCAAATTGCCCCCAAGTACTTTCTCCTTTTCAACAATATATGTTTTAAATCCTTGATTACTAATATTTAAAGCAGCCGTCATTCCCGAGATGCCGCCGCCAATTATTAAAGCGCTTGGAGAAATATTGATAATATCTTCTTCTGGTAGGATATCGATTTCTCTTTCTTCTATTTGAGAATATTTCTCAGAATTTAACAAACTAGCTATCTGTCCAGCCACACCACTAGCATTAGATACAGTTTCTGTGATGTTCATAGGTCCTTGACTTAAACCGCATAAGAATATTCCATCTCTAGTGGATAATAAATTATTAAAATAGGAGCTCTCCTTGAAATAGTTGTAATTATCCAATTCAACATCTAAAATTTGAGCTAACTCTTTTGTTCCTTTCGAAGGGACTAACGGAGCTGCAAGTACTACTAAATTTGCCCTGAAATCGTTCACTTCACCTTTTTTTAAATCTTTATAATGTATAATTAAGTCACTTGTATCCGAATCCTCTTCAACATCATTTATTTTAGAATAAATATATTTTATCCCATATTCTTCCTGGGCTTTCTTTGTATACTCATAAAAATCCTTGCCAAAAACTCTAATATTATGGCGAAATACAACAATTTGAGAGTCCTTAAAATTCTTTTTTGTATTTATAGCATTTTTTGCGGTATACATGCAGCATACACGAGAACAATAAGAGACTTTTTTTTCCGAACCTATAGAACCTACACATTGGATAAAGGCAATTTTTTGAGGTTCTCTCTCATCACTTGGTCTTAATACGTGACCACCGAAAGGCCCTGATGAACTTATCATTCTTTCATATTCTAATGCATTAACTACGTTATCATATTGATAACCCCACCTTTCTGATAATTCCTCTCCTAGCATATCATATCCAGTAGAAACAACAATTGCTCCTACATTTAATATAATTTCTTCTTCTTTTTGCTCAAAATTTATCGCTTCCGCTTGACAGACTTTTTTACATACTCCACATACATCTCTATTTAAATATAGGCATAATTCAGGATCTATTAAATACACAGGAGGGGTGGCTTGAGGAAATGGAATATAGGAAGATTTCCTTTTACCTAAATTCATATCAAAAATATTTGGAGCCTCAACTTTAGGACATTTGGCAGCACAATCACCACATCCTCGACATTTAGTTTCATCTACATAGCGTGGCTTTTTAACAATTGTAACAGTGAAATTTCCTACATTTCCACTTACTTCTTTGACCTCGGTTAATGTATACAATTCAATATTAGGATTTCTATATACTGTTACCATTTTAGGAGCAAGAACACATAAGCTACAGTCATTTGTTGGAAATAATTTATCAAATTGAGCCATTCGACCACCTATAGATGGCTCTCTTTCAATTAAATGAATTTTAAATCCTAGTTCAGTTAAATCTAAAGAAGCTTGAATGCCAGCAATTCCTCCACCAATAACCAAGACAGATCCTTCCATTATATCAATCCCTCATTTCATAAAATTGAAGATAAATTTTTGAATTGTCTGATAGACAATTAAGTATTAATTGTGTAATTTCATTTATTTAAATATTACGATTATAAATGTCGAAATTCGATCAGAGATCTCTGGTTTGTGATCCATTTCGAAAATTTGCACCTATAGTTTATGATCGAATCTGATCATTTATACTTTTTTAGGTATCATTTTTGTACTTTATGGATGGAGTCCATAATTTTCAGATTAAATGATTTCTGCACTTCTAGTTCAAAGTTAAATTATAATTAATAAAAGAAAATGAATATTGTTGATAAGTAAAGAAAAGAAAGTAAAAAATAAGGAATTTCACCCAAAAATTTTGTGTTTCTGTTGTAATTGGTGTAGTTATGCTGGAGCAGATTTAGCTGGAGTCTCACGATTTCAATACCCCCCCACTATTAGAATAGTACGTGTAATGTGTTCTGGTAGAGTAGACCCAGCTTTCATTTTAGAGGCATTTAAAGATGGTATTGATGGAGTCATTGTGACAGGTTGTCATATTGGTGACTGTCATTACTTGAAAGGAAATGAGTTTGCATGAGATAGATTTGAAATTTTTCGAGAAATTCTAAGAATATTCAATCTTGAAAAGAGGTTTAGACTTGAATGGGCAAGTGCCTCTGAAGGGAAGAGATTCGCTGAAGTTATCACTGAATTTACTAATAAAAATAAAAAACTAGGACCATTACAAGCAATTTAAAATAACTATTTTTTTATTTATTACTTTCGCTATTATCTCCCTCCCCTGTGGTGCCCCCTCCTAAAGAATAAGTTCTTAGCTATTGCTAGTTTTGAAAAGATATAATAACTGTCATTTACTATATTATAATGACAATTAGAAAAATGAAAATACAAATGACTGAAAAAATTACTCAAAAAGTCTCATCAAATGGAAGGATTGTAATACCAAAAAAATGGAGAGACAAGTTAGCTATTGAAGATAAAAATGAGGTTGAGATGGAATTGAAGGATGATAAGACTATTCTAATCAAAAAAAAGACACATCCTCTTGAGATTGAAGATAATTTATTTGAAGATGTACCTCCATTTACAGAGGAAGAGTTAGATCAAGCAAAAAAATCATTATTTCCTATTGAGGAATAATCAAAAAATAGATGGTTCTTGATATAAAATGATAGAAAAAGCAGTAATTGATGCTCAGGTTCTATTCTATTTTCATTATGACTATCAAAAAATTCCCCCAATACTCCAACAATTGAAAAAAAAAGTAATAAATGGAGAAATAACAGTAATACTGCCTACAATTGCAATCGCAGAATTGCTTTGGAAAATGAGAAAAGCTGGGAAAACAAGTGCATTTAAGGAGGCTTTCAATCGATGGGAAACCTCAGAAAATATCATTATCGATGATTTTAATATGCCAATCATTAAATTGATGTTAAAAAATGCTAAAAGTCACGAATTGCATGATGAAATCATCGCCATGACGTGTAAAAAGCACGATACGAACATTATTTACTCTAATGATAAAAAATTTAAAGAAATGTTCAATTTACAACTAAGATCTTGGTAGTAGAGGATTACTTTTTTTTCCTCCCTCTATAATATTTATTCACAAGAAGTTGATAGGATTTTTAAACACACTCCTTATTCCAGATCATTCAAATAAAAGGAATATTAGGAGGAAGATAAAAGAATAATACGAGAACAGAATGATTTTTTTAGAAAAAATATTACCAAAAATCAACATATAGACTAGATTCAAATAATTATTTATAATTGATTCTATATATTATAAGATAGAAGATGTCAGATCTGATTGAATCAAACCCTGAAATTCTTGGCGGGAAACCTATTATTAAAGGTACAAGAATACCTGTTGCTCTCATATATGAATTAATTGGTTTGAACTACACGATTGACGATATCCTAAAAGAGTATCCCCATCTCGATCGTCAAGTCATTCTAAAAGTTATAGAATTAGGGAGTGACGCCTTAAAAAACCTTTCTCAAATAAATTTAGATAAGGTATTGAATAAAGAGGTACATTAGAACTTGATTTTTTTATTGGATGAAAATGTGCCACTCTCAATTAAGAAAATCATCAATAATTTTGGATATAAAACTACAACTTTAAAAGATGAAAATCAACTAGGGATAAACAATGATGAGGTAGCTGAGTTATCAATAAAGAAAAATGCAATAATAATTACTTTAGATTCTGATTTCTTATCAATAAAAAAGGACCTCCAAAAAAAGTGTAAGATTATTTATATTAAAATACATCCAAGAGATCCGAAAATTATAGCAAAAATAATCCAAAAATATCTAGAAGATGCTGTAACTAAATTGAATAATCCAGGAAAAATTATAGTTTCTGAAAATGATATAAAATTTGAATCACCTTAAATTTTCTTATTATCTCTTTCTGGTATCCCCCATGGTGCCCCCTCCTGAAAAAAAATCTGAACCTATAAATTTTCTGAAAAAAATTAAATATTCAGAAAAACATACTATCTGTATGACAATACAAGATAAAACTGTGGTTGGAAAAAAAGGAGAAATTTTGCCAAAAAAACCTTTAAGAGATATAGCTGGTATTAAACCAGGAGATGAGGTTTTGATAGAGGCTTTTAAGGGTGAATTAATCATCAAGAAGATCTATTCAATCGAAGAGGCGTTAAACATGCCCGTTATTGCTACAGGGACTCCAGCAAGCATTGAAAAGGATATTGAAGAGCAGAGTAAGATGCAGGAGAAATTAACCAATGAGGAACATTAAATCACTCATTCTTGATACAACTTTTATCTTACCTTTATTTGGTATAAAGATCAAAATGGAGGATGATTTCGAAACTTATCTAAAACAAGTTTGGAAGAATGAGATAAAAGGTTATGTTGTTTATTTACCATCACTATGTCTAATAGAGACTATTTTTAAATTATTAAATGTGTATAAAAAAACAAATGATTTTAGCGTTTTAGACAGATATCAAAAGATTCTCCCAACTTTACTTAATTTACCGATAAATATTTTTAATTGTGAATTAAATCCAAAAGCAAGTATGATTGCCTCAATTATAAGACATTTTGGACATACTGATTTTATGGATTGCTGGATAGCTGCAACTGCAGTAGCTTTAAATGGTGTCTTTCTAAGTGAAGATATTGAATTAAAAAATATTTTAAAGAAAATTCCAGAAACAAAAGATCTAGTAGTATCTTCTTGGGATGATTTTAAAACGAAGATAAAAATAGAGAATTAATTAATAATTTGAAAAAAGATATTATGTGGCTTGAAACGGACCTAATTCTTTTATTTGATTTGTAAATTCAGTAATTAAATCTGCGAACTGCTTACCCTCTGATGCGCTCACCCACTCGAGCCTAACACGCTTACCATTTACACCTAATTGTTTAATAATAATCTCATGCAATCTCTTAAATCTGTCCCTTGTATATTCATTTCCCGAAATATAATGGCAATCACCTATATGGCACCCCGTAATAAGGACACCATCTGCACCACTATTTAAAGCTTTCAAAACAAAAGAAGGCTCAACCCTACCTGAGCACATAACTCGAACAATCCTCATATTAGGAGGGTATTGAAATCTGGAAACTCCCGCTAAATCAGCTCCAGCATAGGAGCACCAATTACAACAGAACACTAGCAGCTCTGGAGACCAATCCTTTTTCTTTTTTGCTGAATTTGACATATTAAAAGTTTCAGAATTTGAAATTGGTTTTCACTCCAGTCTTTAAAATTATTTATTGTACTTTTAGCGTAGTTTGCATATATTAAAATCATTAATTTTAATATTAATAGTTGTATTAGATTTTTAATG
>JAZGEW010000067.1:0-3250 GCA_036478875.1 Promethearchaeia archaeon
TTATATTTCTTAATAAAATTTAAAATATAGATCTTCTCTGACCCTTCTCCATAAAAGAATAATTTTTCATTAGGATATTTGTTTAAAAAATTCTTGAATTCTTCTAATAAGAACTTTAAATTTTTAAATTCTGTTAATCGCCCAACATATCCAAAATTTGTATTTTGATGTTTTTTTTTTTTAAAGTTTATAAATAATTTATAATTGATTCCATTTGGAATTCTTAGAATATTATTTCTTGGAAAATTCAACTTAATTAGATCATTATAGATTTTATCATTAATAGCTCTAATATAATCAATTTTTTTTATCAAGAATTTTTTAAAAAAGTTAAACCAACTAAATGTTATCAATCTTGATACAATATTATGATTCTTTATCATATTATATTGATTAATAAAACTTGAAAAATCTAATGGAATTTTTAATAAAATTGGCACTTTAAAAAGTAATTTAAAAATGAAAGGTGGAATTAAAATGGTAGAAAATGTATGAATATTTATTAAATTGAAAGGTTTTTTTTTATGTATTTTTATTAGTTTAAATAATGATGTTAATATGAAGAATATTGTATCAATCTTATGATTTTTAAATTTGCTTATTCTAAATATTCTGGTATTTTTATTTATAGGTTCATACTCTGAATATTTAGTAAATAAGGAAATCGTTAAATGTTGATATTTTTCATAAGAAGGTAGTAAGTTTAAAATTTGATTTGAAATCCCTCCAACATTTAGATTTAAACTTTTATTTGGATGAGTATTTTCTATAAATAGACATATGTGTATTTATACCACCACAATCAATTGGACTATTTGATTTTTAAAAATATAATATTAAAACAGTTGTAAAGAAAATTAAACTATTCTATAACTATAAAATAATATTTAATTAATTTAATATTTTTAACGATTTTCTTGTTTGCTAAATATTCTGAATACAAATCGATTTCAAATCGAATTAAAATTTATTAAATTCATAAAGAAGCCCCAATCGGTAATCGGTTCAAGACTTTTACCTTTAACTGTAATGATGTAGAATGAATAAAATTATTATATGTTAATTCTTCTCAAAAATTTTTCAAATTTTCCCATTATGCGTGTTATTATGATTATTTCAAGAATTCTAATTAGTATTGAAAAAATACATTTTATTTTATATTGAGAATATCTAATATATTTTAATTTTGTTCTTATCGAGTTAATTCTTTGAATTAGAAATTTTGTTTTATTCTTTTTTAATAACTTGGTTTCTGGCATATTTCTGAGAACTAATTTATCTTTTAAATTTTTAGCTCTCAAACCAAATTTATATATTAAGCGGCACCATAACTCGTAATCTTGGCCATATCGAAATGTTTCATTATAATAACCATAATTTTCGAAGATTTCTTTACGAATAACAATAGTTGGATGTGAAAAGCAATTTTCGGCAATTAAAATTTTTCTTATCTCATTATATTCGAAAATTTCAGTTAAATCCAATCTTTCCCTTATCTGACGACCATTGGTACCACAGAAAGCGTATTTTTCGTTTGTTTCTAAAAATTCTATCTGTTTTTTTAAACGATTTCTTGATGAGATATCATCTACATCATGACGAGCGATAAATTCACCTTTACTTGACATTATCGCCTTATTTAGAGATTTTGTTAAACCAATATTGTTATAATTTCTTATGATTTTTATTCGGTTATCTTTTTCAGCATATTTTTTCATTATTGCAAATGAATTATCAGTACTAGCGTCATCTATCATAATAAATTCGAACTCTTTATATTCCTGATTTAGAATACATTCAATTGCCTTATGAATATCCTTACTACCATTAAAAACAGGTAATATTATAGATACTTTCAATTTTTTTATCAATTTAGAAATTTTTTAAAATACTTTTAACTTATTTGTCTTCTAATATTTTCTCATAAAAATTATACTCCTTTTGAGTAATCGAATTTAATGAACAGTTGTTTAATATAAAAATTCTAGCATTCTTACCAATTCTTTCTTTTAAATCATTGTCAGCATTAAGCTTTTCAATCGCATTTTTAATATCATTATGGGAAGTTCCACACAAGTATCCATTTTCTTCATGTTTAATAATAGTATTAATACCAAGAATATTCGAACCGATACACGCAATACCACAGCTCATCGCCTCTAGTAAAACCTTTGGATTAGCTTCATAATAGGAAGGCAAAATTAGTATTTCATATTGGTTTAATATTTCAGGAATTTTATTATTAGGATAAGTTCCTAAAAAATTAACTTTCAGACCTAATTCTTTCACCAGGGTCTTTAGCTTTTCTTCATAGGGACCTTTTCCGATTATATCTAACCAATAATCTTTTAAATCCTTAAATGCTTTAATTAGGTTAACTAAATTTTTTACTTTTTTTAAATTTCCTATATATAAAATATGATTTTCTTTTTTCTGTAAACTTAATGGTTTGAAAAGGTTAATATCCACAAAATTTAAAAGATGAATAATTCTTTTTTTTTTTAATTTTCTCTTCAATTTAAAGCATTTCACTATAAAAGATATATCCTCTTTATTGGTTAAAATTATACCATCGGCTAATTTATAAGCAATCAATTCGTTAAGAAATATCCAGATATAATTCAACACATATTTAAGATTATTTTTTATTCCCTTTTTCATAGAAAAGTTTCTATACCTAGTTAACCATTCATAACCCCCTCTAATAATAAGCTTTTTCTTATATAAAATTTTTGCTACGCAAGCGATCCAACAACCACGAATCTGATTTGTTTTAATTAGATCAATCTCGTTAAAGATGTGTTTTAATTTTAAAGGTAAAAATATAGATTTTATAAGTTGAAATTTTGGCAATTTCGAATTTATAATCTTTTGAACAGTTGTAATTTTTATACTACCTAGGATATTTGAAAATCTTAAATCTTTCTGATTACCAAATGTTAAAAACCTAATCGATAAATTATGTTCTAGAAGTTTTTTATATAAAGAAATTTCTCTAGAAATCAAACCTTGATTTTTCCAATCTTCTAAAGACACACCATAAGTAAAAGTTAATAATAATCTCAATTTGCTAAATTTAAACAGATTTATTTTTTAAATTTTAATAATTTTGTTTTAGATTTAATCTTTAACCAAATTTCCCAAAACTGAATGTTATCACATAAAATATTTAAACCAATAGATATCGTTTCATTTATAAAAGTTTCAAATGTATAATAAAATAGTAAAGAACTATTCATGTTTTTTAGCG
>JAZGEW010000068.1:0-64135 GCA_036478875.1 Promethearchaeia archaeon
TAGAAGGATTTGAGTAATTTGAGTGATTTAGAAGGATTGACCCGGAATTTAATAAAAAAGGGGTGTTCTGAACAACAGATTCTTGAAAGAATAGTACAAGAATATCATGATTTTAAAGATATTGATAATTCATTAGCAATGAAATTTGCTAAAGCAATTTTTGAAGAATGTAGAAGAAGTGATATTAGATCTGTATCAGAGCTTTTTGTAAAAGAATTACTTGATGTTAATAAGGCAAATGTCTCAATGGGAAAACAAGGTGTTGGTTGTAGAGGTGCAGGAGATTTTTTTGTCCATAAATTAATCACAGAATTAGCAGAAACGGAGTATAAAGCATTTTTATCACCAACTTCACTAGATGATGCAGGAGCAGTTCGTATGATAGATATTAAAGGTTTTAAAGATCACCCTTATGAAATTGAGGATTTAATTATTGTATCAAAAATGGAAGGCATTCACTCGCGTCTTAGCGATTTCCCATTTATATGTGGATTTCATGTAACTCGCGCTGCCTTAAGAGATTTATACGTTAAGGGTGCAAAACCTATTTCTATAATGATTGACACCCATCTAGGGGATGATGCAGATGTAGGCAAGTTATTTGATTTCATAGCAGGTGTATCCGTAGTTTCTGATTTAGCTAAAGTGCCAATAACAGCGGGTTCAACTTTAAGGATTGGAGGCGATATGGTAATTGGGGAAAGATTAGTAGGTGGAATAAGTGCAGTTGGAGTTTGCAATAAATTATTAGCGAGGAGAAATATTCAGAATGGAGATAAAATCTTGATGACTGAAGGTGCAGGTGGTGGAACTATTACCACTACCGCTATTTATTCTGGAAGCCATGAAGTCGTCAAGGAAACGATGAATATTAAATTCTTAAAAGCTTGTGAAAAGATTTTAAACTCAGATTACATTGATGAGATTAGAGCTATGTGTGATGTTACAAATGGAGGGTTAAGAGGAGATTTATATGAAATTAATTATGAAGCTAATTGTGGTGTTAATCTTTTTGAGGAAAAAGTAAGAAAACTAGTAAATCCAAATGTTTTAAACATGTTAGAAAATGTTGGAGTTGATTATTTAGGAGTTTCCTTAGATGCGCTATTAATATACTGTACTGAATCTGTATCAGAAAAAATTATTTCTGATCTTAAAAGAATTAATATAAAATGTGATGAAATAGGGTATGTAGATGATTCAAACAAAGTTTTTCTAACTTATAAAGGTCAAGAAAAAAAAGAGATACTTCCAAAATTTAGAGAATCTGCTTATACTAAGATAAAGCAAGAGGTAGGGGAAGAGACACCTGAAACTCTTGATCTAATGGAAAAAAACATAGAAAAGGCAGCTTTAGAAGCGTTAAAGAAGCGAAAGAAAATAATTAAATATATTAAAAATCAGAACTAGAACTATTGAATATTAATTAAAATCTAGAACTTCATTCATTGAGCCTGATCTGAAACCTTCAATATCAATCGTGACAAATGTAAAACCTAGTTCTTTCAATTTACTTTTAATTAATTCCATATTTTTCTCTGTTAAAATTCTAACTAAATCTTCAGACAAAAATTCGATTCGGGCAAGATTTTCTTCATGTAATCTTACCCTTAATTGCTTTAATCCAAAGTTTTTCTTAAGAAATTTTTCAGCCTTTCTAATCATATTTAACTTTTTTTCATTTATAATTTGGCCATAGGGAATTCGAGATGAAAAACAAGCCATTGATGGCTTAGATTGGACATCTAGTTTATAAAATTTACAAATTTCTCTTATTTCATTTTTATTTATATTGAGATCAATATAAGGGGTGGAAATTTTTAATTCTTTTAAAGCTTGCATTCCTGGTCTATAATCCAAAAGATCATCAGCATTTGAACCATCTAAAACAATATCAAAATTCTTAGAATTCTTAATTTCAAGAATCTCACGATATAAACCAGTCTTACAGATATAACATCGATTTTCAGGATTGCATTGAAAATCTTCATCTTTTAGAGGATCTCTTTCAATTATCATATGAGGGATATCATTTATATTTGCAAATTTACTTGCTTCTTCAATTTCTTCCTCAGGATAAAGAATAGAACGTTCTGTTATAAGTAAAGTATCTTTTGCATATTTTCGTGAAAGGAAAGCTAAAAGGGAGCTATCTACACCTCCTGAAAAAGCAACTATTATTTTTTTATCATCCATGAATGTAATTAAACCCTTTAATTTTTTTTCTAGAATATCAGATAAACCCATAATTATATCACATCTATTAAAAACAATATCTAATAAAATGAAATCTAAGTTTATAACTTATTATTTTTTAATAATTAAAGAAATTTACAAATAATCTTATAAAAATAGGTTTTAAACAAAAGTTTTATATATACATAGAAGAATTGGATATCTATCATGGAAAAAAATACTATAATTATAATCAGTGTTGTTGCAATGATAATATTCGTTGTGCTTTTGCTTTTTGTTATTTTACCATTAGCAGGTTTTCCCGTTATTCCTGGTACCGAAGACCTTTATAACGGTGGCGATGGCGGTGGTGGTATTTTTGGATAATGAAAGGGAATCTTATTATTCATAGAACTAGGATCAAAAATATTCAAAATTTCAATATTTCAGTTCTGATATATCCTAATAACCTATTTATCTATTAGTAAAAATAAAAAAAATTACCATTTAAAATCGGGATTGAAAAAGAGAAGTGAATTTAATTTTTGTAAAGTAATGAAAACTATTACATAATACCACGCAACAGAAGAAAACATCATAATCCATTCAAGAAACTGTCTTGTTAATGGTGCTGGAGATATTATATACAGTAAAGCAGCTGTTGATGGTCCTAAAATCATAAAATACCCAATAGTTTTAGGAAATATTCTTTTCCTTAATACTATAGCTAAACCCGTGAAAAATGCACCAATAGCAAATCCACCAAATGCTGATGTAGTGAAATAGAAATGTAAATCAAATGGAGAACGATCTAAACTAAAAACTCCAATAAAAAACATACCTATGACCCCTACAAAAAGACTAGCTACACCAATATAACCAAATATTCTTCTAAATAGAATAATATAGTGTTCTTTCTTAGAATTATCTAATTTATAATTTTGATGTGAACTATATAATCGACTTAAATTTAAAATTAAAGGAATTATGAAAATAGAACTTAAAATACACGTGAGATCTAAAATAAAGGGTGCAGGTGTATATCTAGTAGTGCCCAAATCACTTATAAAATTATACCAAATACTATACTCAAAGCCTCCAAATCTAATTGCTATTATTAATCCAAAGATTAATCCAGGTAAAAAAGTAAGTAAACTAATGTAAATTGAAATTTTAACAATTTTAGGCTCTGTGAGCTTATCATAAATGTATTTACTGTTTCTTCTCATTTTTAAAAGAATTGGATCTATAAATTCCCTATATGAACTTTTTTGGCCCATATTATTTTACCCTTGTTATTAATTTATTAACATTACGTAAATATAAAATTTATTCTACCCGGAAACTAAATTCAAATTATTCTTAACCCGTCTCCTTAAATATTAAATCAAATTACCTTTATTTAATAGTTGTGATTTCGTTAATTCTTCTATAGTTTCGTACACAAAATTTGCATATCATGTAATATTATATTTTAAATATAATTAATCTAAAATCAAATTTTTTATTATAAATCATAATAAAGCATAATTGAGCCAAGAGATTGAAAAAAAATAACTTCATTCTTGTTAAAAAAATTGTAGACTTATCTGCTCTTTAGAACGATTGTAATTGCTCTTGTAAGCCGAATAACATCATTACTTTTCCTTTTTCGACCGTTATCTGCTCGCGGCTGATTGCATGGGTAAAGTCTCCCTTGCCCTCACAGATCCTTATGATTGCATTATTATCACCGGACATTATAATTATCGCGTTTACCAATGTTCCTTGGACGAGATTTGCTTTACGTTCTTTAATTACCACATAGAAAGGATCTTCATTATCCAAGTTAAACTGAAATGTCATTTCCCAGTCTACCGGTTTTCCCTCAATATCTGTTACGAATACTGCTTGCGCCTTCTTGAGGGTGTTCATCTTCTCAATAACTTTTCCTAAATTCTCGCTTGCAATTCCCATCTTTACACACCTCCTTCGTATTCTGGCTTGCTAATCCACCGTTCATACTCGCCTTCAGGAACAAAGAAAAAATCAGTCATTTTTCCCTCTCTTTCCTTCTGAAATACGGCTCTAACTCGTTGACCCTTTTTGACTTTAGAGGGAACTAAATTTTCTGAAAAAATACCTTGATTAAATGCTGTATGAGTCCCATCTAGTTTAATGAAGGCAATTCCATAAGGTACCACCTGTATAAAAGCTGAAGTGGTATACCAAACAATGGTGCTAACTTGTATCGTTCCTGTTTGCTTTATTTCAACCCAATCGGTATCTTCATAACAATCAGAGCAATTTATTCTCGGTGGCATCCAGACTTTTCCGCATTTTTTACATTTGGTTCCTAAAATCTTTTTATTATTCATAAGTTCTATGAAAAATTTGCTTTGACCGCCCATAGTATACTTGTAATTTATTCCAATTTTATCTCTTATTTGGTGGTCTTGAAACTCTCCGCTCATTTTTTCAACCCTTCACCGTTTGCCATTACAATAATAGCTGCATATGCAGCTCCTGGCCCTCCAATTGAATGAGCTAGGGCTCGACCATTTTCAGTCGTTTTCACTTGATGTTTTCCAGCATCCCCTCTTAATTGCAGAGCCGCTTCACCTGTCGACATAATTCCCGTAGCGCCTACAGCGTGACCACATCCAATCAATCCTCCTGATGGATTGCAAGGTAATTCACCATCCATCATTGGACCTCCATCTTCTATCCATTTACCTCCTTCTCCAAAAGGAACAAATCCTAATTCTTCGTATGATATTACTTCTTGTCCAGAAAATGCATCGTGTAATTCTGCAAGATCTATTTGCTCTTTTATCTTATTATAATCAAGCCCTGCCATTTTATAAGCAGCTTTAGCAGCGTAAATATTAGAATATAATCTAGAAATGCTTTCCCGATTACCGATAAAGCAATCGGCATTTGCAGCACCAATCCCTTTAATCCAAATAGGGTTTTCGATTTTTAATTCCTTAACTTTTTGTTCACTGGCTAAAATCAACGCTGCTGATGCTTCCGAATATAAACAACAATCTAAAAGTTTAAATGGATAACAAATAATTCGCGAATTAATTACATCTTCTACTGTTATTTTCATTGGTGATTGAGCCTTTGGATTTAACATTGCATTTCCATGATTTTTTACAGATACTAAAGCCATTTGTTCTTCTGTTGGATTACCATATTCTTCGTAATGGGCATTTACCATAGTCACATAAGAACTAGCAGCCATCATTCCCATTGGGTATTCATAGGTCATGTCAACAGAATAAGCAATTGCGTTTAAAACCGCTGGGGTTGTTGTACCGGTTAGTTCATCGTAACAATCATTACATTTTTCTACGCCTATACAAAGGCTTAAGTCTGATAAGCCCGATGCTATTTCAGAATAGGCCATTCTAACAGTATATCCACCTGTAGCACCCCCGCTTGCTATCCTAGTCCCTGGTTTGTTATTAAGTCCGAGATAACTATTTATAAATATATCAGGCATGAATTGTCTTTCGAAAAGCTCGTTATAAATGCCATAAACAGTTGATTCTATCTCATTATGAGTGATTCCAGCATCTTTAAGCGCTATATCTGCAGCATCGTAGGCCAATTCAAAATAAGTTTTATCTAAATACCTTGTTTTAAAGGGTGTAATTCCTACACCTATTATTGCTACTTTCCTCAAATCTTTTTCACTTTATTAAAGGTTTTCTTAATTATTTTATCGATTATATATAAAAATTAAAAATGCATTATTTTACAGACTCCTGTCTTTTTAAGAGAATCCTGGCATGTTTTTACTATTAAATTAAGAGGATCAAGAGGCTTATCCACATCTTTTCAATGTATATTTGAGCTGCTCCTATAATAACGAGAGTATTAATAACCATTTTAACCATCTTAAATATTTCTTATCTTAAAATGCTATTGGAAACTTAAAACTAAAAATAATACTGGGCATCACAATGCAAAGACCTAAATACTATGTATAATATAGTATTCATAGAATACTATATTTAATAAAAAATTACGAAAATGAACTTATGGAGTTAAAAAATATGATAAAACGTGTTAAAGAATTAGATCCAAATGCATTAATAGCATCAAAAGAGTTCAGAGATTATGTAGAGAAGCAAGAAACTGAGATTAATCGGGGTATAAGTGTTCTTTGTATCTTATCAATACTTACACAAGCAGGTGAAGAAGGTTTGCATGGGTATAAAATCTTAAAAGATTTAACAGTTCAAACAAATGAGATGTTAGTTATTGAAGAAGGCACAATTTATCCCATTTTGAGAAAATTAGAAGATGAAAATATAATAAAATCTAAAAAAGAAGAATCAGGACGAAAGAGAAAGTTTTATAGTGTTAATGTGTATGGGAAAAAGATATTTAATCACCTTGCGGGTTATTACAGTAAACTAACGGAAGCTATTGCACCACTATTTGACGTAAATGTTAACTTAAAATCAGAAAAATATTTATTTTGCCCAATGTGTGCTAATAAAATTGACCTTATAAATGTAGAACTTCGTTTTTGTGATGTATGCGGTCATAATATAGAAAAAGAATTAAAAGAAAGAGGTTTAAAGAATGAGTGAAAAAGATATGCAGAATATAATAAAGGAATACTTGAAAGAAGTAAAATCAAAATTACCTGAATGGTTGAAAGATAAAAAAGAGCATAAGGAAATCTTGGCAGAACTTGAGGAACATATTTGGAGTAAGGCAGAAGAATTATCAGGAATGGGGCAACCAACAATACAATCTGTACAGATGGCGATTACTCATATGGGAAAACCAGGGAGTATTGCCAGAGAATACAAGCGACGAGGAACCCCAAAATTTTATATCACCAAAGAAATGTGGCCATCTTATTTAAAAGTATTAGGAATTGTATTTGCTGTGATAATCGGAATTAGCATCGTTTCACAAGTGATAGACTTCGTTTTTGGGAATGTTAATGTAGGTGAATTCATCGGAAATATAATTACAGGTATACAGATTGGATGCCTTTCAACCTTTGCTGTAATCACTATAATTTTTGTAGCCTTATCAATGGAGGGTTATTTTCCCGAAGATTTTAAATCTAAGAAAATACGTGAGGAGGAAAAACAGCAACTTGAGATTGCTAGAGAAAAAGGAATTCCGATTTCAGAAATAAAGAAAAAGCCATTAAAGCCATATATAAAACCAGTAGGAGAAATCATTGGTGGATTCATAGCAATTATAGGTGGGATTTTTTTAATAATATTACCCATTCCAGCCATAACAAACTTAGTTGATCCTGAATTTCTTTTATACATTCAATTCGCTGGTGTTTTCATCTTAATTGAAGGAATCTTAGATTTGAACCGGGGATTAATAGGAAATAGGCAGATGCTAACTCATCAGATTATTCATGGGATTACGATAGTTGTAAAATTAGCTTCAATATCAGTAGTAATCTTGATGATGAGTAGACCCGAAATATTCCCAATCTTACTCGTTAATGACCCTACAGAAGCTCTTATCAATATAGGAATTGCTCCAGAATATTATACTCTTTTTAGAGGAATTGCGGCTTTGATAATTGCCTTAGTAGCACTTAGTACGATTGAGGACTTCTACAGAATCTATAAAGCTGAAAGATACAAATCCAAATATTAAAATTAAAACTTTTTTTTTATTTATTTCTTAAGAGAATATTTTTTATTCGTGGTTGGGTGTTAAATTCAATAAATTAAAAAAAAATAGATTAGAATTAAAACAGATTAATATTCTGTATGAGTACTGCTAATATTAACTAATCTTGGTAAAATTATGCACGATGGAAAATCTAAACCTGTTATTAAAGTATTATTTGCAATATTATATTTCAAATAGGCATTTGCTAATGGTGCGCCTGTATTTGGGTTTGCAGCATATCGTGGATAATTCGAGCTTGATATTGCTACTCTAATTTTATGACCTGGTGCAAAAACGTAGGCACTTGTCCAACAATCAACAAATAATTCATAAACATCTTTTTGACTGCCTGACATAAAATCTTCAGTAGTATAACCATTCCTAGATCTTACGGTTAGTGATCCATCAGTTATTAGCATTGAACGCCCATCTGGGTAAACATCAGTTAATTTTATAGTAAAATCTGTATCGGTACAGTTAGAAGTTATAAATAAATTTCCCCAAATTCTTCCTACAACTTCTATTGTTTCTGTTAATTCTGATGTTTCAAATATCAATATATCTGATCTGTCCTCTACTGGTCTCTGATCCATTGGACCATAAAGATCAAATGGTTGATTCTGTCCCCCTAAGTTTGGCACTGGATCTCTTGGATCATATAAGTAAGTAAAATTTTTATTGATGGATGGAAGTGTGTTATTGATTAAACCTCCTGTTGAAGTAAAATACCATTTGTCATCCACATAATCAAGAGGCCAATCATACGCATATCGCCAGTAATTCCATTCATCTGAAGGGATATCAACATCTCCCATTAAATAGTAGGCAACTCTCGCCCCATCCCAATTTATTGATTTACCTAGGAGGGCTGCATCGAAAACTTCTTGTTCCCATTTTAGAGTTAGATCAAATCCATCTGAGTTTTTTGGATATTTTAATTCTCCTTGTTTTGTTGACATATGGTTCACGTGTGTCCAGGGACCCATAATTAATTTTTGATGACCTTTTGCAAATTCAGTCCCCAAATCATCGTATCCAACATACCCATCAATTGTTCCTTGAAGAAAATGGTCATACCATCCTCCTACATGAATTCCATATACAGAGATGTTAGAATAATGAGGTCCTATTGGTATTGATAAAGATGTCGAGTTATATAACGTCTCATTTTTAGGAAAATAGTTAAACAATGTGTTTATCTGGTATTGGTAATTTTCAGGAGCCGTACTTTCAATCCAAGTTTCTACTGAAGATTTATGAAAAGAACCTTGATATATTGCATGATCAAACATTTCTGGAGTGCCATACCATAACTGTTGAGCGACTAATCCTTCAGGAGCCATCCCAGCATAATAATATTGATTTAAACAGAGAGCTGATGGTCCAGCGCTAGCTATTTTACCATTACACCAACTTTGATCTAAAATCCAATTAATTGTATCCACACCATCTAGATATGATTTAGTGAATAGTAGAAATCTATTACCTCCTTCTGAATCATATGTTCCTCTTAAATCTTGTATTACAACATGATATTCTTGAGTTGAATAAAGTTGTAAAGCAAGATCATCTGCCCAACCTAATTTACCATAAGGTGTTCTTATAAGAACAACAGGTTTTGGGCTTCCAAATGAACCAGGGGCGAAATAAATATCAGTAGCCAATCTCACTTCATCCCTCATCTCAATCATGTACGTTTTTTTATTTGGAGGGGCATAAACTGCGGATAATGATAAAATTGTAGTTGGTAATGCAATTAATAAAACCATTAATGCAATTTTAGCCGCTTTCGGAAATTTATTAAAATACCGTTTATCATATTTATTAATCAATTTAGAGCGTGTGAGAGAAGAGGTTTTTAATCCATAATGCATATAAGCTAATAGACTTAATCCTACTGCCGCAATTGAATAATAATCTACTTCAATAAACAGAAACCAGATAATACCTATTAATGGTGTGAGAATATTAATGGTTTTTCCACAAAGATTTATTGGTTTTAATCGATTATTTTCTCCAATTTGTTTAATATAGTTGCTGCTGACTAAAAGTGAATAAAAACAGATAAAAATAGTAATTGGGAAAAAAATCATTCCAAAAAGTATTATTGAAACCTGTTTAATACTAAAGTAGATAATCTCATTCTTTGTAAAGAGATTTGTACCTTCTCCAAGTTCTTTATTGTAATCTTTATAATAATTGAAATAATAGGTAACAATGTATATTGCCCGGAAGATTATTAATAACAGCAAATTTGTAATAAAGATTTGTTCAAGATCCAGGTACCCTAAAGTATATAGTTGATAAAATATCATTATAATCCAATTAATCATAAATTTATATTGAGATTAGGTTATTAATAAAATTATCTATAAGTTGAACAGAGATAATCTCATATGGGAAATATACTACAAGACTTGGATAAGAATAAACATCGAAGAACTTTAGGAGTTCATTTGACCTCAAGAGATATTTTTCTAAAATACATATTTCCCGAAATTAAAGATAAACTATGGGAATATACATGGATAGATTTATACGCCGGAGAAGGAAATTTAATTTTACCTATTTTAAATTCAATTTTGATTGAAAAAAGAATTCAATTTTTCATGGAGCATATTTTTTTATTTGATATTCAACCAGAAATGATACAAAAATGCATTAATAATGCTGAAAAATATGGTATCCCTCCAAAAATAGCTATTAAGAATATACAATTACGAGATAACTTAGAAACTTTTCCTAAATTTTTGATTAACACTCAATTCCCTTTATACCATATAACTAATCCACCTTATCTCTATTTAGGATATATTAGAAAGCATAATGAGACTCAAAAATACCTAGAATTTTTCAAAGGTAAAAATGAGGGGTACCAAGATTTATACCAAATTGCTATGATAAATGATTTGAGGAATGGAATTAAGAAGTTGATTTACATAATTCCATCAAACTTCTTATATGGTGCATCTGTTTCAAATAAATTTCGCAAAGATTTTCTCAAATACTATAATATTAGTAAAATGATTATATTTGAAACAAAAATATTTGAATTCACAGGAACTAACATTTGTATTGGTTTTTTTAGTAGAAAAGAAGTACCCAAGACTGAATATATAGCATTTGAAGGAGTTAAAATAAAAAAATCTAATAGAACGATTGAAAAAAGATATGTTCTTAAACCAGAATTTAAATACCGTGCTGGTTCTGAATTTGAGGAGTTTCTTAAAGAATACTATGCTCAAAAACCCTTAAAAGTTAATTATTATCTATTAAAAGCAGATGTCCTAAAAAATGAAGGATATAATGAAATTAAGGTAATTGATGCTAACAATTATCAAAATAATGAATATAAGAAGTTAAACCTTCATATTAATGATAAATTCAAAAAAAAAGTTAAATCGAACATTTTATATGTTAGAACTGTTGATACAGGTTCATACGATGGTAGGGTTGGATTAGGAATTATTAATGAAGATTTTAAAGTTGATGGAATTTATGTCTCAGGAAACACGTATAGGACTCATCCAATTCAAATTTTTTTAGAACCGATAATTACTCAACAAGATCAAATATTATTAAAAAACTACCTGAATTTCGTATTAGAAAGGTTTAGAGAAAAGTTAGATAGTGAATTTTTAACAACCTATAAATATTCTAATGCTGATTATACTAGAAAATATTTAGGATTGACACAGGTAAGATCTTTAATAGAGACTCTTCCGATTATTAATATGGATTCAGAAAGTAAAATTATCTTAAATGATCTAGTAACTAATGAGAAATTTGATGAAATACTTTTACTTTTAAAGAAATTCAAAAAAAAAGAAGATGACTATTCTTAAGTTAAATACTTGCTAAAAGGAAAGCAATTAATCCTAAAAAGGCACCTACTTTTAATAATAAGCTTATTTTTGAAAAATCTTTTTTATCTAAATTTTTATTAATCATTAATATTGCTGCGTAAAAAACCACCAAAATTCCAAAAATCATTGAAATTGAAAAAGCTATCGGATTCAATAGTTCAGTGAAAGCAGCAAGTATGAAGAATAATATAGCTAAAAATGCAAAAGTCATAGAAAAGTAAGGTGTTCGTTTTAAACCGATTTTAATAGCTAATGTATTTACGCCTAGTGTTTTATCACCCTCGATATCTTCGCATCCTTTTATAACCTCCCGAGATAACAAAAGAAAAAAGCTATTGAAAAAGAAAAAATAGATATAAATTGGAATTAATGAGCTATTAAGAATTGCTCCATATACTAAACCGATTGAAAAAGAAAAACTAACGATTAAATTACCAAAAAAACCACTTCTTTTACCCCATTTTGCATATACCCAACCCATAAAACCAAAAAAGATCGCAACAATTACATTTAGAAAACCCAGTTCAAAAAGTAAGCTATGAATTATAGCAACAATAACGCCAAAAATCAATGTTCCGCAAAACAAATATTTTGCTTGAGATAAAGTTATTGCTCCCCTAGGAATCGGTCGCTCTGGTCTATTAATTTTATCAATCTCAATATCATAAATATCGTTAATGACCATACTTGAACCAGCAATAAAAAAATAGGTTAAAACTCCAAGAATTATGTTAATGATGATTCTTTCAAACCCTATCCCTGTTCTAGTATTTAAGATTCCTATAATAACGGTTAAACTTCCCATAATATCATTAATTGGGCGAAGAATCCCGATCGCATCTTTAATTTTCATTAAAATTCACAATTCATCTAATATTAAATTTTTTTTTCTGAATTTTACCAGTATTTTTAATTTCATCAATAATTTCTTTTAAAGAGTTTCCATTATCTTTAAGGATGTGATTTTCGATGAAAGTACCCATTACAATAATATTTGCTCCAGCATCCACGAAAGCTCTCGCATCTTCTTTATTATCAACTCCCCCTCCAGTAATTATTGGAATATTTAAGATTGATGAGCAAGTTTTTATGTGTTCTGTTGGAATTTTTTCACCACCAGATCCCGCCTCTAAGTATATAATTTTGAAACCAAACATTTCTGCTGCTAGAGCATAAGCAGCTGTTAATTTAGGTTTATTTCTAGGTAGTAATTTGGCATTTCCAATCCACCCCGCACTCCCTCCAGGTTCTATTATTAAATATGCCATCGAGATATATTCTAGGTTAAATGATTTAATTGTATATGAAGCAAGTGCTTGTTGACCTACTATCGAATAAGGATCTGATGAATTTAATAAAGACATGAAAAAAATTGCATCAGCGTACTGAGAGATATTACTAATTCCTCCAGGAAAAATAATAATAGGCACTTCAACTTTACTTTGTATAGCTTGAATTGTTTTGTCAACAAAGGTTTGATCAAAAACGGTACTTCCACCGATTAGGATGGCATCAGTCCCAGCATCTTCCGCATATTTTGCCATTTTTGCAGCTTTAATTGGCCCTTGTCTTAATGGATCAGGATCTATTAAAGAAAATTGCAGAGTACCTTCATCATTGATTTTTTTAATTAAATACTCATAAGTACTTTTTTCAATATATTCATCAATTACAATATCGACCATATCTTTCACATCTTTCAATCTATTTACTTTTTTTAGTACTTACAATCAATTTTTTAATCTGATCATAAATTTTAATAATTTTTTCTTTCCAATTGGAAAATTGATTTAAATTTTTAGGGAAATTTTTATAAAGTTTAGATATCTCGTTCATTCTTATTCTAAGATAATTTAGATCTAATAATAAATTCGGACGCGAAATTCCCTTAAAAGCTTTAACTGCCATATTAACTAATGATAAGTTTAATCCACCTTTAGAGGAAATTTCTAAAAGTTCTTCTCCACTTAATAAGTCACGTTCTAATCCAAAATTTAGATCTTCATTTGAAAGTGATTGAAGGACAATTCTTAATAAATCTAATGAAGCAAATTCTGCTCCAAAACTTGTCATTACATTATAATTATAATCCCATAATTCATTTATGGAATAATTATTATTTTCTATAGCATGTACCGCTGAATTTGCAGCGTGATATCCTGCCCGCATGGATGGATCTATTCCACCACCGTGAAGTGGATTAACTTGGCATGCAGCATCTCCAATTAACATAAAACCATTGTCAGCACACGACCATATTGGTCTTCTCACAGGAACTACACCACCTCCAGAGGAGAGAATATCAAAATTAGATGTTTTAATAAATTCGTGAAAGACATGTGTTTTATAGAGATCTTTAACTTTACCTTTGTAATCCATGAATGTCCCGATTCCGATGTTAACTGAAGATTCATTTTTAGGAAAATACCAGATATAACCCCCTGGTGCTTTTTCTTGATCAAGAATAAGTGTAATATATTCAGGATCTTGGACCTCTTGATCTGTTGGTGAAAATCTCACTATTTCACGATAACATAAAATACTATCTTCTTTTAAAATATTCTTTTCAATTAAGGAACTTTTTACTTTTTTTCTTAAAGGGGAATAAAAACCACTGGCATCAATAACGATTTTCGCATTAAGACCCACCTTTTCTCCATTATTTAATTTGACTTGAACTCCATTTACAGTACCATTTTTATATAATAAATCTAAAACCATAGTCTTATCTAAAAATTGTTTTACACCAGCATCGAGAGCTTCATTTAATAATCTCTGTCCAAATTCTAATCTATTTACAATATAACCAGCTTGTTTTGGATCTATAAGAGTAATACATTTCTTAAGATTTGGCGAATATAATTTCGCTCCTTTTATATGGCACGATAGTTCTTCATTTTTTGGATGATTTATCTTTAAAATATCAAAAATTTCATTTCCTACGGCATCACCACATATCTTATCTCCAATATCTCCTCTCTGTTTTCTATCAATCAAACATACATTTAAACCCTTCTTTGCTGTAAATCTTGCAGCGGTGGTTCCGCCTGTACCAGCTCCGACTATTATAACATCAAAGGATTTTTCTATGTTTTCCATAATTAAGGATTGTATATTTTTAATAAATTTTTGAGATGAAATAAAAGATTTTTTGATGTCAGAGTAAAGTTAAAAGGTAAATTATTATTGTACTGCCAATAGGAACAGTTAAATCATCATATGTGCTTGGAGAAACAAGTTCAATAATAGTTGCGATTGCACTGGTAATTAATGAATAAATCAAAATCGTAGTAAAAGGTAAAGGTTCTTGAAATGTTGGAATAAGAGTACCAAATAGGAAAAAGGATAGAGAACATACTATAAATGCAGTAACAAAGAATGTAAGAGAACCCGCAAGTGTCCTTTTTGAATTTGTCCAAGGTAAACTTAAGCTTATTTTTCCCCAACGTTTTCCTATTACTGAAGCTAAAGTATCAGCGACAATCATTATTAACACTCCGGCTATTGGAAAATAAAATTGGTCTGGGGCAAATATCGCAAATATAAATACTAATAATGTGATAGAAACACAATAAAAAAATGGACCTTGAAGAAAAGCCCTTTTTAATCCTTCTTCTTGTTCCTCAGATATTGCATCATATAAATCTTTTAATTGTTTCACTTTTGATTCTTTTGAGCTTAAATAAACAAACACTGTTAAAGTGCCTGCAACAATAGTGGACCAAAATGGCCAAAAATAAAATGGTGAGCTTAAAATTGCTAATCCTGCGAACATATGAATTGCTTTTCTAGCTCCAAATTTAGAAATTTTTTCTTTTTTATATAAGATAAGAGGGATAAAAATTGTTAAAATAACGTAAAAGAATGTAATTCCGACAATTCCAAGATCAGTGAAGATGTTACTCATTTTAGTATCAATTTGTTTAATTAATAAACCAAAAAAGTATTCTTACTTTAAAGACTTTATTACGACGTAGAATTTTATTACAAATAAGAATATGAAAGTTCTTATATTAGCGGGAATTTATTATAAAACACTAATTATGATTATCTTCTGAAAAATGTCAAAAAAATCATTTGGTTCTGGTTATTTTGGTGAATGGATTGAAGATGAATTCGGATTACCTGCTTACCGTTATACTTGCGACCAAATAAATGATCCTAAAGCAATTATTCCTTTAAATGAAAAGTTGCGCTCTAATAAAGAACACTTACACCAAATTGGAAATGATCGCTTAGTCGGAGTTGCTTCAAATTTTGGTTATGTTCAAGTTCGTCAAGACGAAGGATGTCCAAAATTCCTTAATGATTATGATCCCGAGCAAAATCAGTTCGCAGGAGGGTTTGGATATTTAGTTGATGGAGAAAATCTATTAAGTACATTTTATTCAGGAAACGGAGACTCATTTAATCGAATTTTTGGGATTGGTTACTTACGTAAAATTGTTAAAGGGCATGATTTATCAGTGGATCAAGTTATTTTTGCACCTTATGGAGATGATCCTTTACTTATTTCTCAAGTTACAATTTCAAATAATACTGAACAATCGAAAAATTTACGGTGGATAGAATATTGGGGATGTAAAATGTTTCAATTTTCGGCACTTGCATATTATACAGCTTTTGGGCAAAAAGATCTTTCATTAATGAATAAAAAGCGAAGAGAATTTAGTTCAAAATTTTCACATGAATTTTCATTAATAGGTAATTCTGGTTTATTAGAAGCTAAATATTTTCAAGGTCGGAAAGATGAAAACAAAAGAGAAATACCCAAACCTGTATATGAAAGCAAAAAGTCCCCTAAGACATTTCTTGTTTCATTAAATGGTCCTATTGAAGGTTTTAGTACTAATGGGTTTGATTTTTTTGGAAAAGGAGGCGTTGAGCTTCCTGATGGAGTTAAAGGAACTCTTCCTTCTAATTTAGATACTGTAGACGATAAAAGTGCAATGATAGTAGAACAACGAGTTCATTTAAAACCAAAAGAGAGTCGAACTTTATATTTTGCATATGGTTATTTGCCTAAAGGCGTTTATCTCGATCAAGTTTTAAAAGATTATAAAAAAGAAATTGATAATCAATGGGATTATTCCTCTGAAAGTTGGAAAAGAAATATAGTTAAATTGTCTATTTCTAAAGAAGCGTGGGTAGAACGTGAAATTATATGGCATAATTATTATTTACGTAGTGCGATGACTTATGATGATTATTTCAATGAGCACATTCTTTCTCAAGGACATGTCTATCAATATATAATGGGAGTTCAAATAGCGGCACGAGATCCACTACAGCATATATTACCTTTTATTTTTTGCGAACCCAAAATTGTTAAAGAAATTATTAGATACATTTTAAAAACGGTTAAAGAAGATGGAGAAATTCCGTATGGGGTCATTGGTAATGGAAAGATTATACCATTGCCATTTTTTCCTAGTGATCTTGAATTATGGTTATTATGGGTTACTAGTGAATATATACTAGCTACAAGAGATAAAGAATTTTTAGAGGAAGTAATTCCGACTTATCCTCTTTATGGTAAAGAAGCTAATACATCAACAGTTTTAAAAATGCTAATATTGTGTTATAACCATTTTACAGAAATTACTGGAACTGGAAAGCATGGACTCCAAAGACTCTCAACAGGTGATTGGAATGATGGTGCTGTAATGGGACATGTTCCAGAAGAAAAACATGAGGAGGTGAGAATTCATGGAGAAAGTATTCTTAATACTACTATGGCAATTTATGTTCTCAGTAAATTTGCGGATTTATTGAGTATTATTGAAAACTATGATATGGTTGATGAGGTCATTAAGTATGCCGAATCTTTGAAAAAAGCTGTTAAAGCTCAGTGGAATGGACAATGGTTTAAGCGAGCGTGGTTTAACGACGATCTTGGCTGGATTGGAGATGAAATATTATGGTTAGAACCTCAACCATGGGCTATTATAGGAGATGCTGTTGATAATGACTGGATTCCAATTTTAATAAATAATATTGACAAGTTGTTACGAAATTCATCAAAGATTGGAGCGAGGCTACTAAGCAAAGGCATTGATGTAATGAAAAAAGAAGTTGGTGTGCGAGCGAATGGGGGAATTTGGCCATCCATTAATGGAACATTAATATGGGCCTTATCCTGTGTAAATAGTGAAATGGCTTGGGATGAATGGAAAAAAAATACACTTGCATTTCACGCAGAGGCTTTTCCTGATATATGGTATGGAATTTGGAGCGGACCAGATACATATAACTCTGATCTCTCAATATACCATGGACAAACTCACTTTTTTGAATATTTTATTACAGGAGATCCAAAAGATAAAAAAATTATGTTAGAAGACCCATTCGGAGTAAACTGGACAGATTTTCCTGTTATGAATTTACATCCACATGCTTGGCCATTATATAATATAATACATTTGATAGGAGCGAAATTCACTGAAGAAGGTATAGAATTTTCACCAATTTTACCAAAAGAAAAATATAATTTCTCTTCTCCAATATTGGGTTTTAAAAAAACAAAAGAAGGATATTCTGGTTGGTATGCTCCTCTTGTTGAAGGAAATTGGAAAGTTACATTGAATCTAGATAAAGATGAATTAAAGCAATTTATAAGGTTAGAAATAAATGAGAAAGAAAATGAAATTAGCTTTATAGAAGATCAGATAGTTTTTTATGGTAGAAGTGAACAAAATAAACCATTAAGATGGAAAATAAAAAAGTCTTAATCTATTATCTCATACAGCAATTTTTATATTTTTTTTCACTTCCACAGGGACATGGAGAATTTCGTCCAACCTTTTTAGATTTAATTTGAACCATTGAAGTAATTTTTTGCCTACTTCTTAATTTTTCAGCAATAATTTTAAAGCTGGGTAGAGCATGTGTGTAAAATTTTTTCCACCCCTTACATAAGACGCTCAATCCATTTGAGCTTTGAAGGTTTCCTATACGGAATTTTTGACAATCTCCATGGCACAAATTAATGAAAGGACATGAATTACATTTTGGATGCCAATTAGATTTTTCTTTCCCAAATTTATGATAAATTGGAGATTTTAGAATATCTTCCCATTTGTCTTCAAGTATATTCCCTAGTAATAAGTCTTCTCGAACAAAAAAATCACAAGGATAAATACTTCCATCATACTCAACTACAAAATATTGGCAACAATCTTTACCCATATGGCATACATTATAGTGTCCATATACCAAATATTCCAAGATTGAATCGAAAAGTCGAATTGAAATTTTATTTATATCTTCCTTTATCCATTGGTCAAATAGATCACAGAGAAAATCCCCCCATTCTTCTCCTGTTATTGAAAATGACTCTGGATTATTTTTTTCATTAAATTCAACACACGGGATGTATTGATGGTAATTAAAACCTTGTTCTCTTAGGTAATGATAGATTTCATTCGCTTTCCTCACATTTTCATTGTTTACAAGAATTAGAATATTGAATTCAACCTTAATCTGTCTCAAACATTCAATACCGCGCATAACTAAGTTATGAGTTGGTTTTTTACCTATAGTTTTTCTATAATAATCATGTATATAGGCAGGTCCATCAAGGCTTACTCCAAGTAGAAATTTATATTCTCCAAAAAAGCGTGTGAAATCATCAGTTATAAGAGTACCATTGGTTTGAAGCCCATTACTTATAACAGCTTTAGGAGGAGCATAATATTTTTGAAATTCTACAGCTTTTTGAAAGAAATCTAATCCCATTATCATTGGTTCCCCTCCCTGCCACCCAAACGCATAATTATTGTTTTGATTTGTTTGCATAAAGCTTGCTATCATTGTTTCTAATACTTTATCTGACATTCGAGGAGTACTTTTAATTTTTTCAAGGTGGTCTATATAGAAACAGTATTCACATCTTAGATTACAATCTGCCGATGCTGGTTTTATTAATAATGAAAAAGTTTTCATATTCTTACATATCAAGATTATATATTTTTTTGTCTAAAACTTTTCAAAATAGCTTTTATCTGTTATTAATTTCTAATTTTAATAATCAAAGCAAATTAAATATAATTTTTATAATTATTTTACTTGATTAAATATTAATAGATTTATTAACCAGAAGTCTCATTATCATGAAAATTTTTTTAATAATATTTGATACGTTGAGGAAAGATCACACTGGAAGGACTTATGGAAATGAATGGATAAAAACACCAAATTTTGATGAATTTGCTAAAGATAGCATTGTATTTGATAAAACATATCCTGAATCACTGCCAACAATACCTGTACGTAGAGCTATTCATACAGGAATCCGTACTTTTCCATTTAACCATCAGAGACCAAAGCTTCGAACTGATGATGTAGTTAAGGCTCCAGGATGGTATCCGATCCCTCCTCAACAGAAACATCTTTCTGAATACTTAAATAGTTTTGGATATAAAACAGCATTTATAACAAGCACATATCATCAATTTAAACCTAATATGAATTTTCATCTTGGGTATGATCAATGGAATTGGATTAGAGGTCATGAAAACGATAAATTTAGAGCAATTTTGAGAGAAGGGAAATCCGAACTTGATAAAATGATGAAAGAACATATTGTTAGTGGAGACCTTGCTGGTAGATGGTATCAAAAACTTATATTAAATAGATATTTTCCAAATATTCAAAATAGAAAAACAGAGGAAGATTATTTTCCAGCTAAAACTTTCAAAAAAGCTATTGAATTTACTAAAGACACTCAGGGAATTAGAAAGACTTTTTGCTTAATTGATGAATTTGATCCACATGAACCCTGGGATCCTCCTGAAAAATACCTTGATCTTTATGTAGATAAGAATTACACTGGTAGAAAAGTAATTACACCTGCTTATCGTCATGATATCGATTATCTTACTGAAGGGGAATTGAAATATATGAGAGCTTGTTATGCAGGAGAAGTATCGTTATGTGATGCGTGGTTTGGATATTTTATAAATGAATTAAAAAGTATGGAATTATATGAAGATTCTTTGATAATACTTATAAGTGATCATGGACATTCCATAGGAGAGCATAACGCAACAGGAAAAATTCCTTATTATATGTATCCTGAATTGGTTGATATACCTTTTATGATTAAACCACCTTATAGTATTAATGGTCCTAAGCGAATAAAAGAGCCATACGTTTATGATTTTGATATATTACCTACAATTTTTGGCTTCTTGAATAAAGAGAAACCCAATGTCTTTGAGGGTATAGATCTTTCAGAATTTACAGAGGAAAATGATCAAATTATTAAAGATCGTAATTATATTACATGTGGTTTTCATGCATGTACTTTATATAAAGATGATAATTTTGCTCTTATTACTTCTAACGACAGATCTTATCAACGACTATATGATTTATCGAAAGATCCAGAGTGGAATATAAATATAGCTGAAAGTAATCAAGATATTTGTAATAATATTTTTAATATAATTAAAAAAGATGCTAAAGGAAGGCTCCTCATAGAAGATGATACTCAATTATATAAGATGAAAGATTGGTATGAAATGAAAGCAAAATCAAAAAAATAATTTTTATATTTAAATTTAATAGACTTATAATTACTATTTAGCAATTTTAGAAAAATGCTAAGAGTTGGAATAATAGGCTGTGGCGATATCGCCAATTTAAACGTTTTAGGTTATATTCATTCACAAGATTCAGAAATTGTTGCTGTATCTGATACAGATATTAAAAAAGCGGGAAATAAATTAGAACAATGGGGCTTAAGAACTCTAAAGATTTACCCAGACTATCGTGAAATGATTGATCATGAAGATTTAGATATAGTAGAAATTTTAACTCCACATCATCTTCATGGACCAATGACAGAGTATTGCGCCAAAGCGGGAATTGCAGGGATTTCAGTTCAAAAACCTATGGCTCATACAATAACAGATTGTGAAAAAATGATAAGGGTTTGTGAAGAAGAGAAAGTGAAATTAAAAATATATGAGAATTTTCGATTCTACCCTATATACTTAAAAGCAAAAGAATTGTTGGATAATGGAATTATTGGCGAATTGTTGAATTTTAGAATTAATTCTATAATGGCTGGGGGGCCGAGTATGCTTAGAGATCTTAAATCAACTGGATGGCGCCAAAATTTTGATATTTGCGGTGGTGGACCATGGGTTTATGATGACGGTATTCATAAATTTTCAATGGCTCTTTGGTTAATGGATCAAGAACAAGTTGAAAAAGTATATGGTTGGATTGATTATTTTGCAGCAGTTTTTGATGGACCAAGTTATATATTTTGGAAATATCCAAGTGGAAAAGTTGATGAGCCTCCTAAATTTGGCATTATGGAGATTACTTTAGCTTCAAATCTATATTACCCTAGCAACTATTATATGTGTGATGAGTATATTGAAATATCTGGTACAAAAGGATTAATGTGGATAAATCAATGTACGTGCGGTGGCAATTTTATTTCAAAAAGTCCCCAGTTCCCTCCTATTATAATATATACTAATGGAGAAGCAAACGCATATGGAAATGATCTCCCAAGAGATTGGAGATATTCCTTCATAAATTCAACTGAACATTTTATTGATATTATGAAGAGGGGAGGAGCCCCTATTTATAACGGTGAACAAGGAAAAAGCCTATCTATTTTTGCTAAAATGGCACACCTCTCAGATCAGCAAAAAAGAGCTGTTAATTGGGAAGAAATTACTTCTGAAAATGAAAAAAACCGATCCTGCTTAGTTGAGACTCCTAAAGATATTAATGGGGCAGGATTACATAAATATTTTATGAGGATAAGAAAAGATTTAAAAAAAGGTATTAATCAAGGTTTAATTCATAAGGAATTGAAATATGATAAAGATTTATTATTAGAATAATTCGTTAATCAAGAGATATCTCTTTTCCTTGCTCTACGGACTTAATAGCAGCTAGATTAAATTTTAATATAGATCTTGCTTGTTCACCTGAGAGTAAAGGTTCTTTATTATCTCTTACAGCATCTATAAAATAATTAGTTGCATTAATAAAACTATATTTCCAGTCTTTTTTAAAATCCTTATAAGTTTCTACTTTCCCATCTCTAATAATTACGATTGGAGGAAAGATTTCAGAATCTGACATTTTATTTCCTATTGATGTACATTGATTTATCTTTATTATTCCACGACTAGCTATGATTTCAATAAATTCATCAACAGGATAGTATTTTGAATCTGAAAAATTCATTTCTGGCAGTAAAGCAAATTCCATATTCCCATATTGAGGAACTACATGCTCTTTACTTTGCTTATATTTAAACACCACATAAGCAGGAGCATCGAGACCTTGAAAATCCCCTGTCCATGTAAAAACTTTTTCAATTTCTTCGTTAAAAAACCACCATGCTAAAGAAAATGCGTGCCATCCATTATCAAAAAGAATTGGAGACCCATCGCGCCCTCCACCAATTTTTTTTGGATCTTTTCTCCATTTTTCTGCGCTTTCTGGGATTTTCCAACCACCTTTAGCACCTATTGCTATCTTAATTCGAATTGATGAGGGATCACCAATGTAGTCATTGTCTAATAATTCCTTTGCTTTAATAATATGAGGAGCAAATACAAAATTCTCATAAATAGAAAGGATTGATCCTGATTTTTTACAAGCATTAATCATATTATCAGCTTCTTCTAAAGTTAAAGCCATTGGTTTTTGAACAGAAATTCCTTTTATTCCTTTCTGAGCAGCATGAATAGTAGCATCAGCGTGAAGATGATGGGGTAAAAGTATCTCTAAAATATCTAAATCCTCCTTATCTATCATCTCTTTATAATCAGAGTATATTGGAATATTTTTATTTAAATTAAATTTTTCAATCTTTTGTTTGGGTTTATCAATGGTTCTATTACATAAGCATGTGATTTCTACATCATCTCGATTTAAATATCCTAAAATATTCAGATCAAAAATAACACCCGTTCCAATTAACCCAACTTTTAACATGAAATATTCAAAAGGAGAATAATTAATTAAATTTATATAATTTCTATTGGTAAATATAGTTATCTAAAGAAGAATTTGAGGTAAATACTGCTGATTTATGATTTACTTCCGTATCTTAAATCGTTTTTTGAAAGGAGTGAACTGAATCGTCTTCATGAAAATTATGGTGGATCGAGAATCTTTTCTGATCCCATAATTGGCGTTGCTCAAGGAGATGATCTAATTTTTCAGAAATTTAAAGAGGTTGTTGGACCAGATCATTTAACTCCTCTTGAGTTATGGCTAGCAGAAGGTCAAGAAAGGATACTAGATTCAAAACTACGAGTAATTTCGATAGTTTTTCCTTATGTTGATAAAATCCGCAATAAAAGTAAAAATATAAAAAAGATATCGGGAGTAATACTTCCTGCGGAAATTTATTCTGTAGGAAGGAATTATGCTAATCCTTTTAAGCAAGAAGCATGTAGACAAATAATTAGTTTTTTTAATAGAAAAGGTTATAGAGCTGTAGCTGGTATGCTAAGTGAATCATTTTCCATAATGGCAAAGGGAAATTTTTACTCTACATGGTCAGAACGCCATATAGGATTTGCTGCAGGTTTAGGAACTTTTAGTTTACATGAAGGTTTGATTACTGAGATAGGTTGTAATATTAGGTTAGCTTCAATTGTGACTGATGCCCCTCTTAAAATTACTCCAAGAAAGAGTGATAATCCTTACGGAAATTGCTTGTATTATTCTAAAGGTACTTGTAGAAAATGCGAAGAGAGATGTCCTGGTAATGCTATTAATGAAAATGGTCATGATAAAAATAAATGTTATGAATACGGACAAAAAATAGCAAGAAAAGTAATAATTCGAGTAGGTCCAATTTTAAAACCTCATACTCGTCGTGTAAATTGGAAATTAAGACCTCCGACATATCCTGTCGGATGTGCATTTTGTCAATTTGGAGTTCCATGTATGGATAAAAATCCAACAGCAAAAATGTAAATAAGATAACTTAAATCATAATAGAGTCATCATGTTTAAACATGCAATTGTGAGAAACTTAGCAGGAAATTTTCAAGATGGTATAACATCTTGCAATTTAGGGAAACCAGATTATAATAAGGCAGTTATTCAGTATTCGGATTATATTAAAGCATTGAAAAAATGTGGTCTAAGAATCATTCAATTGGATGCTGATGAAAGATTTCCTGATTCTGCTTTTGTTGAAGATACTACTATTGTTAATAAAGATGTAGCAATAATCACTAATTTAGGTGTATCAAGTAGAAAAGGTGAAGAATTAACAATAAAAAAAGTTATAAAGAGATTCTACGATAATATTGAATATATCAAGAATCCTGGAACACTTGAAGGTGGAGATATCTTAAAAGTAGATAATCAATATTATATAGGACTTTCTAAGCGAACAAATAAAGATGGGGCAAAACAATTAACAGAGATCTTAGAAAAATATGACTATTCATGCTCAACTATAAAATTAGTTAACTTCCTTCATTTAAAAACTGGAGTGGCATATATTGGGGATGATAATTTAATTGTATCTGGAGAACTTATTGATAATCTCATCTTCAAGAAATATAATATAATCAGAGTTGATGTTGATGAGAGTTATGCTGCAAATTGTATAAGAGTAAATAAGTATGTCCTAATCGCAAAAGGTTTTAAGAAGCTAAAAAATTCAATATCAAATTTAGGATACAAAATTCTTGAAATCGATGTGTCAGAATTTAGAAAGATGGATGGAGGACTCTCTTGTTTATCTATTAGATTCTAAGAGTATTTTAATAAGGAGGGATATATTCTCTCTATATTTTATCAATTAATTTTAAATAATCTCTATATGTAAAATTAATTAATAATGTCAACTAAGAAAGAAGAATTGGATCCTAGAAGAGCTTATGAAAGGGCATTATTTATAGGATGTGGATATTCCTATGAGGATTTAGAAAAGCCAAAAATTGCTATAGTAAATTCTTGGAATTCTATTAATCCAGGTCATATACACTTGCATAGATTAGCTCAAATTGTTAAAGAGGGTGTTAGAGATGCTGGTGGCACACCTATGGAATTTAATGCAATTGCTATTTGTGACGGTATTGCTAATTCGGGAAATTCCTCTAAATTTGTCTTACCCTCTCGAGAGATAATTGCGGCTTCTATTGAGTGCACTATAAAAGCTTACAATTTCGATGGAATGGTTATGTTATGTTCTTGTGATAAGATAATTCCAGGGATGCTTTTAGCAGCAGCCAGATGCAACATTCCTACAATCTTTTTAACAGGTGGTATTATGCGCCCTAAGACTTTTCAAGATGGACCGTTGAAAGGAAAAACCTTTGTAACTTCAGATATTAAAGAAGCAATTGGAAAATATAATGCAGGTTTCATAACAAAAGAAATGTTGTTTCTTATTGAATCAGAAACTTGCTGTTCTCCTGGAGCTTGTAATATGATGGGCACCGCAAATACTATGGCTTGTATTGTTGAAGCAATGGGGCTTTCTTTACCTGATTGCGCAACAATGAGTGCTGTTAGTAAGGAAAGAGAGAAATTATGTAGGGATACGGGAAAAATAATAATGAAATTAATTGAAAAAGGTATAAAGGCTTTAGATATAATCACTCATGATTCAATTGAAAATGCCATTAAGGTTGCATTATCATTTGGTGGATCTACTAACATGATACTACATGTATGTGCGTTATCACATGAGATAGGAGGTAATTTAAACCATTTTGATTTTGATAGAATTAGCAAATCTGTCCCTCTATTAGCCAAATTCAAACCAAGTTCGGAATATACTCTCTCAGAGTTTCATGAAGCGGGTGGTGTTAAAGTAATAATGAAAAAATTATCAAACTTATTGAATTTATCAACTAAAACCGTTTTGGACTTAAGTCTTAAAGAATCTCTTGATAATGTAGAAATTGTTGATTACCAAATAATTAGGAATTTAGAAGATCCAATTTCAAGTGAAGGAGGAATTGCTGTATTAAAAGGAAGTTTAGCTCCTGAAGGGCCAATTATAAAACAAAGTGCTCTTGCCCCCGAAATGAGATATTTTAAGGGATCTGCTAAAGTTTTTGAATGTGAAGAAGATTTAAAAGATACTCTATTCTCAAAAAAAGTTGATAAAGGAGATATATTAGTTATTCGCTATGAAGGGCCTAAAGGTTCTCCAGGGATGAGAGAACTCTCAGTTCCTGCGGCGATTTTAGTTGGTATGGGATTAGAAAGTTCAGTAGCAATGATAACTGATGGGAGGTATTCTGGAGCCACAAGAGGGCCTTGCATTGGACATGTATGTCCTGAAGCAATTGAAGGAGGTCCTATCGCAATTGTTCAAGATGGAGATTTAATAGAAATTGATATTGATAATCGAAAAATAGACTTATTAATTCCTCAAGAAGAGATAGAGAAACGATTAAATGATTGGAAAAGACCTAAAACAGTTATTAAAAATGGTTACTTAAATATTTATAGAAAAATCGTAAGCTCTGCGAAATATGGAGCATATTTACAATAAAATTTTGAATTATGATTGATAACAACCGAATATTACAAAATCTAAAAGATTTTTCTTTTCCAAGATTATCTGGAACCGAATTTGAGAAAAAATCTTTTAATATTGCCAAAAAGAAAATAGAAGATTTAAATCTGACTCCAACAGTCCAAGAATTTTCATTTAGTACGTTTTATTCAAGAATCTATCCAAAACTGTCTTTAACCTTATTATGTTGGCTCCTAATAGTCTTATTAATAAATATCCACACTATTTTTGTCATAATTAATTTATCTCTAATATTTATTTTAATTTTAGTTCTAATTATCTTTACAAGGAATCCAGAGAAAATTAAAATAGGGCGAGAATTTCATTCTCAAAATTTATTTGTAAAAATATCATCTCAACCTAAGAATAAAATCTCCGATAATAATATTTTTCTCTTTTCACATTTAGATTCAAAAGGACAAGTATTTTCAATAAAAATACGTATCCAATTGTATTATATATGGATATTCTCTTTTCTTTTGGGTCTTTTAATTAACATTCTCAATTCATTTTTTTTTACTGAAGCTATTTTACTATTATATGTACTAGCATTTTTGATCTTAATTATTAATTGTATGGCAACGGTAGTAATTTGGCTGAATAACACTAATAATAAGTCAAAAGGAGCAGTAGATAACGCTTCTGGAATATCGTGTGTTTTAGAATTGCTACATTATTATTCAAAACCGAAGAATAAACTTCAAAATTATGATTTGTGGTTTGTATTTACAGGCGCAGAAGAATCAGGCACCATGGGAGTAAGAAATTTTTACAAATATATAAAAGATTATGATAGAAATAAGACTTTTATAGCCAATTTTAATTCGATCGCTAATAGAATAAATTTATGGGATCATGGCCTGCTAAATAATAAATATATACAATCTTTCAGATATATTTTAGAAAATAAAGATATAATGAGTATAGAAAAGACACGAAGAATTTCCATTGGTATATATAGTGACGGGTTATTTCTTTCAAATAAAAAATTCCCAGGGCTAGGTAATGGAGATAAAAGCTCTTATAATTATGTACATTCTGTTAATGATGATCTGGACAAAATTAATATTAAAATATTGAAAAAACTCTGTCAATTCTATACAATTCTATTTAATGAAGTTGATATTAATTTAAAATAATAATATATGAGTGCGGATAGTAATCGAGTATAATAGTAAGGAATTAGGAGTTGTATTAACCCCCCCTCAAACAGTTGAATATATAATATCAAGATTAGGGGAGATTAAGGATGAACAGAAAATTTTAGATCCTTGCGTTGGACCAGGAATTTTTATTAAAAAACTAATAGAATCTGGAGTTGGTAAGAATCAAATATTTGCTTATGATATTAATTCAAGTTTTCAAAAAGAAATTGAAAAACTGGGAATTTTTTTTAAAAGGCAAGATACACTTATAGCTTTATACCCTGATTCTTATAAAGAATTCGATTATATTGTTGGAAATCCACCATATCTAAATAAAGCAAGTGCTTATGTTCGAAAAAACAAACTAAAACTAAGAAAGATCTATGGAAATATAAATGCTCATGAAACATATGCAATGTTTATTGTAAATAGCATTTGGCGATTAAAAGAAGGAGGAAAATTAGGTTTTATAACTAGTGATTCATTTTTAACACTAAGTACTCATAAAAAACTAAGGAGATTTATCCTTAATAATTGTAAAATTAATGAAATTCTTTTAGCACCAAAAAATTTGTTTTCTAATCAAAATGTAAGTACAAGTCCAGTAATTATTATTTTGACAAAATGTTCTGGTCAGAAAAATAGAAAGTTAAGGGAAAACAATAAAATGATAATAATTCCTAGAGTAAACAGCGAGGATGATTATTATACACCTCAGATTCTCTATGAAAATGAGCAATTAAAATATAATTCTTTACCATTTAACATATTTTTTACTGATGTAGAAGATGAAGTTATAGATTTATTTGAAAAAGCACCCAAATTAGAAGATTTCATTCAAGGATATATTGGGATGCATACTCATGATAATAGGAGGTTTATAGCTGCTATTGAAGGTACTGAACTAGCTAAGATCTTTAGAAAGAGAAATATGAAAATAATTGATTCTGATAGGAGGTATCGTATTATTGAAAGAGAAAATTTAAAATCAAATCAGTGGAAACCTTATTTAAAGCGAGGAGGCGCAGATCAGTATTATAGACCAATAATGGAAGCATTAGATTGGAATAAAGAATCATTAGATAAGTATGATATTCCGAAAAATGTGCCCTTTGAAAAGGAGGGTATCATAATAAGTGGAGTAAGTACAAGATTAGCTGCGCGTTATATGCCAAGAGGATGCTATTGGGATTCTAATAAAGCTATTGGATTTATAATTAAGGAAAAAACTATTTCCACTCCTTATATTTTGGGTCTGCTAAATAGTTCCTTATATAACTACTTAGCAAAGGGAATTATCAATAATACTAGCAGTATACAAATTTCAGGGATCCATGCTTTGCCTTTTGTGTTACCTGATAATGAAACTAAAGAAAAAATAGAAAATCTTGTCAATACAATAGTTAACAGTAAAAGAGAAGATGAAAATTATAATTATGTTTTAGAACAACAGGAAATTGATAAAATTATTTTTAATTTCTATGCTAATAGATTCAATTTTTCAATGAGTTTAAAAGATAGAATGGATCAATTTTTTTCTATTTATTGATAAAATACTTCTACTGAAGTATTCAGTTCCAATTCCTTTTATCAATTTTGAATTGATCTTTATAGTTTTTCTCCTTTAATTTCTTCTTCATATTTTTTTCTTCGTTCTTTTAAATAAGTTGGTATGGGAACATCCCACCAACCGAATGCTGGAGAGCCGGTAAAAGGAAAAGTCCTGTTTACTAAGATTTCTATTACTGCTGGTTTTCTTGATTCACTTGCTCTTTTCAATGCAGGAAATATATCTTCTCGTTTCGAGATTTTTTCAGCATAACATCCAAATCCCTCTGCGATTTTAGCAAAATCAGGGGAATAGGTATTTCCATCCTTATCTTCGAAAGCTGTAGCATAGCCTCGATCTTCTCCAAATGCTGCTTGCTGTAAATCTTTAATTGCAATCCATCCATGATTATTAAGTACAATAAAGAAAATGTTATCCAAACCAAGTTGAACAGCTATAGATAACTCCGATATCGTCATCATAAAATCACCATCACCTACAAGAGCAATAACTTGACGGTTTTTCTTGCCAATATCAATTGACCCTAGTTTAGCTCCGATGGTAGCAGGAACACTGTATCCCATTGTAGAAAACCCTCCCGCAGTTAAACAAGTTTTAGGTTCATAAAACTCTAATTCTTGAATCATCTGAGCTTGTATATTGCCAGAACTTGTTACTATGACAGCATCTCTATCGAAAAATTTTCTTAACTCTTTTAAAACTGTAGAAATCATTACAGGAACTTTTGTATCATCTCGATGTTTTTCAAGGAGCTCAAACCATTTTTTCTTTTCTTCTTGAATTTCTTTAAAATAATCACTACTTTTATACTCATTTGAATAGTCTCCTAATTCATCGATAATTTGTTGAAGACACGCTTTTGCATCGCCAATAATCCCAACTTCGACGGGATAATTCTTACCAATTTCATGTGGATCAATATCAATTTGGATAAGTTTTGTAGGAGGAATGGAAAAACTTACTCCATCTTTATAAGAGCTTGCAGTTTCATCAGCAAAACGACAACCAATAGCGAAAATTACATCTGCAGTTGATGTCATCTTCAATCCTACAGTAGTACCTTTCGAGCCACTACTCCATGCAAATAAAGGATGATCGTTTGGAAATGCTGATTTAGCCATCATTGTTACTACAACTGCAGCACCAATTTTTTCTGCTAACTCTTTGACTTCTTTAAAAGCTTCAGCAGCAACAACTCCACCGCCTAAAAGTATAACAGGTCTATTTGCGTCTTTTAATAATTGAGTTGCTTTTATAACAAAAATAGGATCTCCTAAAATTTTTCCAGTTGATCTCCTTTTCATGGGCTCAGGTATGATAATTTCGGCATCAGATGCTTGAACATCCATAGGAAGATCGATCATAGTAGGACCTTTTCTTCCTGTCATCATTTGATTAAAAGCTCGTTGCATTATTGAGGGGAGTTGACTTACGGAATCAACATGGAAACTACGTTTAACAATTGGTTCCAAAACTCTTAGCATGTCAGAATCCCTTCTTCTCTCAATTTCCTGAAGAACTCCCTTTCCACGCATATGAGTGTGGGTTGTTCCGGTTAAACATAAAACAGGGAAACTATCCACATAAGCATCAGCCAATCCAATTGCTGTATTCATCGCTCCTGGTCCAATTGAAGTAAAAACACATAAAGGCTGCCCCGTGATCCTATAATAGCCTACAGCAAGGTGAATACCGGCATTTTCAGTTTTTGGCTGAATAATGTGTAGTTTATCTTTATCTCTGTAAAATGCGTCAGTTAATGGTAAATTTCCATGCCCGGGAATCCCTATAACATATTTTACTCCTTCTTTTATTAAATATTTGGAGATAACCTCTCCACCAGTATACTTTGGCATTTTATAATCTATTTAATTTGTAAGTTTTTATTGAATATAATGTGATATACTAAAAATAGATATAAGTTTGATATTCTATGAAACTGTTTAAGAAAAAATAATATTTATACAAAAATTAATTTGAAAATTTAGTATCCCCCTTCTTTTTATAAGGAAAATATCAAGGATTAAACATATATAAAGTAAAAAGTTATGTTATTCTTTTAATTGTTGGGTAAAGTGCCTTCTATCTTAGAAAAGATTCGAGTCTTGGGAGAAAATTCTAAATATGATATTTGTGCCAGTACTGCTTCCAGTCGTACAGCTAAATATCCAAAACTTTTTGGAGATTCAAAAAAATGGATAGGAACTACAGCAAGTGCCGGAATTTGTCATAGTTATACCCCAGATGGTCGATGCATGAGTCTCTTTAAAACTCTATACACTAACAAATGTATATACAGTTGCAAGTATTGCTTTTCCCATAATTGTAGGCAGAAGATGAGCTTTACACCAGAAGAATATGCACGTACGTTTATGAAACTCTATTCGATGAATGTAGTTGAAGGGGTATTCATCTCATCCGCAATTTGCCGTAGTGCCGATGAAACAACTGAAGAAATGTTGGAAGCAATTCGGCTTCTTCGATTTAAATATAATTTTCGCGGTTATGTACATTTTAAGTGTTTACCTGGCGTGAGCCAATATCTTCTTAAAGAAGCAATAAGTCTGTCAGATCGTATTTCCATCAATTCAGAAGCATCTACTAAAGATCATCTTGCTGAAATTGCAGAACAAAAAGATTTTATGAACGATATCATAATGCGTCAGCGCTGGTTAAAACAAATTCGCGTCAGACATAATGATGAAACACTTAAAATATTGAAAGATTTGAAACAAGATAATCACCTAAACTATCAAGAAAAGATGATTAAAGATAGAAGAGAAGATGGGTATAAAAAATTTAGATGGGATGACGCTCCAATTCTTAATAGTGGACAAACAACCCAGTTTGTAGTGGGGGCTGCGGAAAATGAAAGCGATTACGACCTACTTAAAAGAATTGATTGGGGATATAAAGAAATTGATCTTAGGCGAGCACATTTTTCTTCTTTCATCCCAATCGAAGGGACACCCCTAGCTGGTAAACAAGCAGCACCTTTAGCAAGAGAACATCAATTATATCAAAGTGATTGGTTATTGCGAATCTATCATTATAAACTCAAAGATTTGAGAGAAATATTAACGGAGGAGGACAATTTACCTATAGGTGATCCAAAAATTCACTTAGCAAGACAATATTTTAAAGATCATGGACCAGTGGATCCAAATCAAGCATCTTATCATGATTTAATAAGAGTTCCGGGGATTGGTCCAATTTCAGCTAAGCGGATAATTAATTTGCGATCCAAAAAATTTGTATTTAAACGTAGACAAGATTTAAAATCTGTTGGTGTTGTGTTGAAACGAGCTGATCCTTACCTTTTAATTGGTGGTAAAAATCAAACAACCCTTCAAAATTTCATCGATCTTAATAATATTAAAAACACACAGAGGGAAATCGTATGGGAAAGTTAGTGGATACAAAAGATCCATTAGAAGTCGTTGGATGTGCTAAAGGCCACTCACATGAAGAAATAATAAATAATCTACCCCGACATTGTAAATTTACTCCTATTCTAATAAAACATGTTAAAAAAATACCAGAAGCAATCTTACGCAATTCAGGCACTCCAATCGCAAAGAAAATCAATCGTATGATGAGAGAAGTGACTACTGAAGCATATCGTGCTAAACAGTTTACTCGAACTGAGATTAATAATCGGGGTGTACTATTTGGAGTTGTTTTGCTAAAACATCGAGTAATGGATTTGGTTTTAAATTATTTTCACGAGAGATGGCCAGAGTGTATAATTTGCTTGTATAATGAGCATTCTGGTAAAACCGGGATAATTAATGAAAAAGGAAGGATTCAAGAGATTGATGCTACTCTGAAAAGTGTTGTAAAAAAAGTTAGTAAAAATCGACCTGTCATACCATATTTCGACGACATCCAGTTTTCTGGTGGAGAAATCTTCGAGACACTTTATAAGTCACAGTTTATTTCTGAAAGAGAAAACCAAAATTACTTTAAGCGGATGATTCCTGATAAATGTTTTGAATTGCCAGGAATGAGAAGTGGTGTAGAAAAGCGTTTTCGAAATAAAAAGATCAATGATTATATTTAATTTCAAATTATTTTGGCAAATAATTCTTTACCTGTTTTATATGCTTCGCTTTCATTAGGCAGTTGTAATAAATTTTCTCCGATTATATTCATTCTACTGATTTCATCGCTGTTTACAATAAAACCGAGGAGCTTTACATACTCTTTTTTAATACTAGCTACTTCTTTTTCTAAAATATCTCTTAAGGAGTTCTCTGGAAACCTATTCCCGAGTATCCAAATATTTTCAAACCTTAAATCCACTTCTTTAGTTATTTCTAATATACGTTTCATGGTATGGATGCCCATCTTGCTTGGATCAGAGACTATTATCAAGTCAGTAACATTACGACCAGTTTTTCTGGCAAAAAATTCCAATCCCGCAGGAGCATCAATAAGTACGACGTCATAATTCTTAGATAATACATCAATGATGCGTTTCAAATAATTATTGATGCTGCAATAGCATCCCTCTCCTTCTCCTCGACCCATTTCTAGAATATCGAACATATCCATTTCAATTAGAGCATCAAATACCTCGGATTCGACGATCTGATCCTTAGACACTTCGAGAGGTATTTGTCTTTTTTGGATTTTATGTTTCAGCTCAGCCATTTTTCCCCCAACAGTTTCCTTAAAATGGATTTCTTTCCCTATAAGATCTGCAATATTTGCATCTGGATCGGCATCAATTACGAGGATGTTAAGATCTTTAAATTTTTCAAGGAGATACTTGAGCATTAAGACGAGGAGCGTAGATTTTCCAACCCCGCCCTTTCCAGAAAAAGAGATGATTTTTTTCATGAGAATTAACTTAAAACTAGTGTTTATTCTTTATGTAAAGAAAATTGAATTAAGATTAAAAATTTATTATAAATAATTAAAAAGATTAAGTTGCGTTCTAATAAGAAAAATAAACTTGTTTAACAGAGAAATTAATAATAAATAGATAAATTTATAGAAATCATCTTCTTGATTGCTGTTGTTGTCGTTGTTGTCGTGGTTGTCGTTGTTGTTCTGGACGGTAAACCGGAACTATCTTTGAGGTAAATTCTTCTAAAGTATGAGGAAACTCGTCTTCACTTGAGATTTTACCTAATTCTAACATAATTTGCCTTGCTAAGAGCCAGAATGCTAAACCTAATGCTTTTTTACCTCGATTATTGGCCGGGATCGCAAGATCTATACCTGTAAGAGTATCGTCGGTATCGAATAGAGAAACTACTGGAATTCGTGCCAATTTAGCTTCTTGTAAAATTACTTTATCAGCATGAGGATCTACAATTACTACAACGCTCGCATCTTTAATATATGTATCAATAATAGGATTTGTAAGTGATCCTGGAATAAATCTTGTGGTTATTGCTCTGCAACCTAATACTTGACAGAATTTTTTTACTGGTTCTTTTCCATATCGACGAACAGAAGTAACAATAACTCTATCACTTCCTTCTTCAACATATTTACTTAGATATTTAGATGCGATCAGAAGTCGTTCATCTGTTTGTGTTAAATCAATAACATATAATCCATAATTAGTTTGTCTATAAATAAATCTTCGAGCATCTCCCGTCAATAATTTTGTTCCAATATGTATACCGCAGCTTAAGTAGAGTTGTTTTCTTTCCTCATCTTTATCGACCAATTCCTCTTTAACTTCGATTCCTGCTTCAATATCTTCAGTATCTAATAAGTCAAGTTCTTCTTCTAGATCTAGGTCTTCTTCAAAATCTATCTCAAAATCATCGCTAAAATCCTCATTATCATCGTTTTTTTTCTTAGTTTCGGATTCTTCAGTTTTCTTTTTCTTTCGAGCCAAAATAGTAGCCTTTTTTCTAATATTAACTAGATTATGATAATTTTGAGTTTATCAATCTAGTGAATATATTTTTGAATACATGATAACTTTAATATTTTATTGAGTAGATTTTTCTAAAACCTTGAGATCTAAAGTTTTAATATAGCATAATGATTTTAATTAGTAATATAACTTATGGAATATAATTATAATATAAAATTTTAATTCTGTAACGGTTTGAATTATGGCGTCCTATCGATTAATTATTGGTATCATTGTTGGTATCATATTTAGTTTTTTTACGGTTTTTTTCTTTAATATGACGGTTATCATAACCCAAATTGAATTGCACGCTGGTGGTAATGTATTAAAAATAGCTGCATTATTAGTTGGGGCTAATTTTGATTTTAATATGATTTCATTTATCATAGACCCCCTTCAATCCCCTTCAATCTTAGGATTTTTTGCGCCAGAGATATTAGCATGGATTTTCATCGGTTACATCACGGGGTCAATAGCAAAAGGTTTAAGACGAGGAACAATAGCGAGTTCATTAGTAGTTATTATAGTTTTATTGTTTTGGATAATACTAAGCATTATATCCGGTGTAGATTTAATGGCTTTATTCCAAGGAACTCAATTAACTGAAACATTAGGGGGAATAATTAGTGCATTTATAGGAGTCTTAATAGGAGGAGTAGTTGGTGGGTTAGTAAGCGGCCCTTATGAAGAATTCTAATAAGAATCTGGTAGGATAATTTTCTTCTCATACATTTTAAGAATCATTTCCTATTCTTTAGCAATCAATTAATATCGATATATTAAATATTGCATATCTCTTACTTAGAACAGCGATTTACGGAAATAGATGATATCTAAAACTTAAAGATTATTAGTAAATTATAAAAAATAATGGTTAAAAAAGAAGAAATTTTGCCCGATCGGGAATTTGTATTAGAATTATTAAAGACATTAAAAATCCCACTTTCAGTTCGACGCCATTCAGAAAAAGTTGCAGTTAAAGCTATGCAAATTGCAAATAAAATAAAAAAAGCTCAAGTAGATATGAATTTAGTTGAGATTGGTGCCTTGCTACACGATGTGGGGAGAACAAAAACTCATGGCTTTAAGCATGCTTTAATTGGGGGTAAAACCCTAAGACAGAAAGGGTTTTCTGAAAAACTTGCAAGAATTTGTGAAACTCATATTCTAGGAGGATTAGACAAAGAAGATGCTAAAAAATTTGGATTACCAGTAAAAAATTATTTACCTGCGACTTTAGAAGAAAAAATAATATGTTTAGCAGATAAGCATATGGCCGGTACCAGAGAAGTAACAATTCAGGAAAGATTTAATCGATGGTTTCATAAATATGGTAGAAGTAAGATCTTAATAAAATCAAAAAAAAGAATCGAAAAGATTCAAAAAGAAATTGAAAGGTTAATATAGTAAGTTATTCTATTGTTTTATTCTTTAATTGATTAATCTATATCACATATTAATTCTTTACTTTTACATAAAATATCATAATCTCTATCTAATGAGAGAATTACCCTTTTTATTATCAAACACGCTTCCCTTAATATTTCGGGATCTACTTTATCAGGCGTATCAACTTTATTATGAGTATATTTACCACCTGCTCTTGTAACAATATCAATAGAATCATATCCCCTTAAATGAAATGGAACAGAATCTGTATGAGCACCTGTAGATAAATGAAATCCTTTTATATTTATATTCTCTTCTTTAGCTGCGCTATCTAAGTATTTACTTAGTAAAGGAGCAATTTTTTTCCGAGGTAATACACCATAAGATTTTAGATACTCTACTTGATTTTTCGATTCACATATACAAGATATGATATCTAAATTAATTTGAAATACTCTACCTTTTATAAATTCCCCTTCATGATTGTTTACAAATACTCTCGAACCCATGGTTCCTAGTTCTTCAGCAGAGAATTGGCAAAACCAAATATTAAAGTTATCAAGTGCCTTTTCTTTAAAATAATCGCTTAGTTCAAAAACCACTGCCATTCCAGAAGCATTATCTAAAGCTCCCAGTGAATTATTATGAGTGTTTAAAAACATTAAAAAAATATTTGAGATTGAAATAATTATTGTAAAGGTCCATATTCCACTCCCTACTACCAAAAGATTTATCTTTATTATTGTATATGTGCGAATAAACAAAAGTATAAAAAATATACCGAGAAAAATCCCACCATATAACCAAACTCTATAAAAAAATACTCTCCAATAAGTTTTAAAAGTTTGAGACTTAGAATCTAAATGTGCGGAAATTATTATATCTCCTGCGTGTTCTACTGATAATTTTTTTGCCGGTAATTTTACAAAAACATTAGTAGCGGAAATAGTCTTTCCATAATATTCTCCCCAAAACCCCGGATCTTCAGGATGTTTTAAACCTTTAATAATTAAGAGAATTACAAAAGCCATTATTCCCCCGATAAAAATCGTGAAATATAGGTTGATATATGTGAACATCAAGACAAACAATGAGAAGGTTAAGTTAATTACCATCATTAATTTTATAAGTGTAGTAGAGTAAAAATCAGAAAACTCGAATAGTTCTTTCTGGATTTTTAGTTCCTCATAACCAATATCATTAAATGTCTTTATTGTTAAGTTAACAGCTTTTTGTTCTCCAATTGTTCCAGCAAGGCGAGGAAAGCTAAATTTTTTAACATAATTAAATAGTCTATCATCATTAAATGATTGTTTTTGTTTGGAATTTTCAGTGTTCAATTTTATCTAATATAATTTGAATTTTGAATAAATTATCTCTATCTTTATTATAGTATTAAAAATTTATGTTTTATTATTTGATTTTAAATTTAGCTCAAATTCTTTAATTTATCAATGACCATTTTTTGAATATTTTCTTGTACAATCTCTATTATATCATCTGAGCTAATAATATGATAATTTTCTTCTTTAGCACGTATAAGATAAAGATTTCTTACTTTATCTAAGAAAGTACTAACTTCAAATTTTTCCAATTCTTCAGTTTCTTTTCTCGCTAACGCAATATTTGGGTCTATATCTAAAATTATTGTAATATCTGGTAACCCAACAAATTTATTTATTTCTTTAACCCAATCAACAGTAATATTATCAGATTGTACTGACTGGTATACGATTGATGATTCAATATATCTATCAGAAATAACAATATAACTCTCATCGAGTTTCTTCTTTATTTCATTTCTATAATGGAGATCTCTATCAGCAGCAAATAGTAGTGCATCTGTAGTAGGTGGAATATCCTTATTTTTCAAAAATTCTCTTATTAATATTCCAATTTTATTACTTGATGGTTCTTGCGTTAAATAAACTTTGAATCCTTTACTCTCTAAAAAACCTTTAAGGAGGTGACTATGAGTTGTAGTTCCTGCCGCATCTCCGCCTTCCAGTGCAATAAATAAAGACTTGTCCATCAATTTAATTCTAGAAATTAATTTTTTGTTGAAGAAATTTCAAATTCGATTTAATAAATAATTATCAATAAGGACTTATTTTTTTTATTTTTAATTAACTTAAATTATTAAAAATTTAACAAAATTAGACATATCAAAGTCATTTTTTTAAAACTCACTAGTAAAGTTAAAATGAATAAATTTTCTTATTTAAAATGAGAAAAATGGGTAAAAAATGGAGATTTGCTTACTGCAGTAATTGTGAGAAAGAAATTGACAAACCAAAAAGAAAATTATTTGATAGTATGTATTATAATGTCTGGATTCTAGTGATTATAGCTTCATTAGGGCTTGGAATTATAGCTTTTCTGGTTTATCACTATGTAATTATAAAGAAGAATCTTTGTCCAAATTGCCAGAATCAATTAAAGTTCTATAGCTCTCGAGACGAAATTCCAGAACCAAAAGCTGAAATCACCCGAATTCTGCAAACTATCGAACAAGAAAAACAATTAAGAACCAATAGTGGAAATTGCCCATTTTGTCAAGAAGAAATAAGTAACCAAGACCCCATTTGCCCAAAATGCGGGGCTTCTCTTAAAGAATAAAAATATATATGATTATTACTATTCATTATTTTAAAATTGGAAGTGAAAAAAAAATGACAACTTTAAACCCAACTGGATGGTGTCCACGGTGCCAGCAGAATGTATTATTAAAACGTGAAGAAATTGATACTTGTCTTGCAATAATACTATTAATTTTTACTGCAGGAATTGGTTTAATAATATATCTTGCTGTTTATTATTCTCGCCCAGAGCAGAATTGTATACACTGTGGTTATAAAATCACAGCTCTTCAAACTCAGAGTCCTTATACATCTCAACCTCAAATTCAGCAATCTTCATATCCTACACCAGCTAATATATCTGAAGAGGTAACAGGTGTTAAGCCTAATTTTTGTGCACTATGTGGAGAAAAATTAGACATGGGAATAAAATTTTGCCCGAATTGTGGGAGCCAAATTACAGAAAATTAATTTCTTTTTATATTCTTTTTATATTTTAGAAACGTTTTTACTTCTTAAATTTAAAAATTGGACTCCAAATTTTTTTAATTCAATTAAGATCTCCTATAAATTAAATAATAAAAAGCAATTTGGAGTGATAGAAAAATGTATTGTCCAAAATGTAATAAAAATGTATATACTAAAAAGAATGATTTTAATATTGGTCTAGCCATATTTTTAGCTATATTTACTGGTGGTATTGGCTTATTAATTTATGTTGCTGTTTATTTAGATAGGGAACATAAACCTCGTTGTATCCATTGTGAATCAATCTGTTATAAACAAATGGAAATTAATCAACCAGTTTCAAATTATCAGGTGATTACTACCTCTAATCAAGGGCAAAGTCAAGAATTCATCTTAGAATCACATAAAAGTAAAGGAAATTCAAGGTTTTGTCATAATTGTGGATCTGAGCTAGATCTAAGTGAAAATGCTAAATTCTGTGCACTTTGTGGGAACTCAACACAATAAATACTTATTTTTTTTTATTCTTTTTTTTCTTTTAAAATCTTCATAAATTCATAAAAATATTCATAAGAATCTTTAAAATGATTATCTTCTTTAGAATATTCTAAAGCTTCAAAAAATAGTTTTTTAAAGCCCTCTAAATCTTTATTTTTAATTATACTTCTATAATCTTTAATTAAATCTTCGAAAATATCCAAAATTTCATGAAATTTATCATTTTCTATTTGAATTTCACCACACATTTCCATCTCACTTTGAATAATACTCTCTGCAAAAACTTTTTGTAATAGAAATGTAGAACCAGTAAAACGTGTTAATTCATTTAAAGGTTCATTTATCCTCTTGAGTAAATTTAAGAATAAGATGTTAAACATATGTGGAACGCCAAGCGTTAAAGCAATCTTTGAATCATGAATGTCAGGTGTAGTTTCTACAATAATAAATCCATCCGATCTAAATATCTCTAGAAGTTCATTTATAATTTGATCGTATTGGTTTGTTCCACCTATTCTTATTACAATGATAATGTAGTTTTTCATATTCTTAATTCCTGGTCCAAACATCGGGTGGATTGATAAACAGTTAATAGGGTAAATCTTATGAACCTCATGTAGGATTCTTGAGGTTTCTAGTTTTAGAGAAGTTATATCAAAAATTAGCGAGTTTTCTTTCATCATAGGTGCGATTTTTTCTATCATACCTGATGTAGAATGGATTGGGATTGAAATTATTACAATATCAGCATTTTCGACACTTTTTTTGAGATCTAACTCATATTCAACTTTAAAATTTTCAGCAATAACTTTTAATTTTTTTTCATTTCGTGCAAAAAATGTAAGTTTGAAACCATGCTGCTTGAAATATCTCCCAAAAACTTGACCCATGGCACCCGAGCCTCCAATAATAGTTATATTTTTACCTAACATTATACCATCCCAAGAACTTCAATGATTTTATTTTTCATTAATTCAATATTTGGTTTTCTATTAGTCCACCATTCAAAAGCTAATGCACCTTGATTTACTAACATATCTAATCCCCCAAGTGTGTTGCATCCTTTTTCAGTTGCCTCTTTTATCAATTTCGTCTTTATTGGATTATACACTATATCAAAAACTAACATGTCCTTATGTAAAAATTCAGCTGGAATTGGTGATTTTTCAACATTAGGGTACATTCCTAAAGGAGTAGTATTAACTAAAATATCAGCTTTCTTAGATTCTTCTTTTAAAACGCGAATACTATTATTTTTTCCTTCGATATTTATCCCAAATTTCATTTTTATTTCATTGGCAAGCTTTTCTGCTCTTTTTTCTGTTCTATTTGCTATTACTATCTTATTTGAATCTTTAGCCATAATAAAAGCTAGCGCTCTTGCTGCTCCACCAGCTCCTAATAATAAGATATTTTTTCCAGAAACCTTATATCCTGCATTTAATAACGCCCTCTTAGCTCCTTCTGCATCTGTATTTCTACTACTTAAATATCCTCCATCATTTTTTATTGTGTTAACTGCACCGATTTCTTGTGCTAAAGGGTCGACTTCATCTAAATATTCCATAATTATTTGTTTAAATGGGATTGTTATATTTATTCCTTTAATATCAAATGTCTTAATTCCGTCTACAGCAAGCCTTAACTTTGTAGGCAAAATATTAAAAGCTAAATAAATATAACTAAGGTTTAATTCACGGATCGCAGCATTATGCATTATTGGACTCATAGAATGCTCAATTGGATACCCAATCACGCAAAGAACTTTTGTATGGGGAGAAATGTAATCTTTCTCTGACATATCAAATAATTTTCCACTTAATTTTCTATTCAAAAATATTGATTATATATGAATTGATAATAATTTTACTAGTTTTATTTGAAAAAGTGAGATTATTTAATTTAAAACTATTTAATATGCTTAAGATTAATAGCAATTTTAAGATATATTATTAAAATATAAAAAATACGACTGAAAAATGAAAAAAGCATCTTTAAATCCAAAAATCTCTACTTTTCCAATGCCTGTAGCAGTAATTTCGGTAGGCACAGGAGAAGAAGCAAATTTAATCACATTAGCCTATGTAGGAAAAGTTTGCGCTGATCCCCCCATTGTTGTTGTTTCTATTCGACCTACACGACATTCATATCAATTGATTGAAAAACATAGCGAGTTTGTAATTAATTATCCAACAATAGAGCAATTAAAAGAAGCAGATTATTGTGGTACGCGTTCTGGAAGGGATGTTAATAAATGGAAGGAGTTAAACTTAACAAGAGAAGAAGCTACAGTAGTAAAAGTTCCTATGATAAAAGAGTTTCCGTGGAATATGGAATGCAAAGTAATAAATAAAATAGAATTAGGAACACATGTCTGTTATTTTGGTAAGGTTGTTGTAACACACTCAGATCCTAAGTATCTTAAAGAAGATTCTTTAGATCCAGAAAAATTTAATTTTCCCGCATATATTGCAGGTAATTACATCGAACTTAATAAAGGAATTTTAGAACAACAGGGATTTTCGGTAGAATAAATATTTATTTTATTTTTTTGCTATTAATTACTTTTGGTAAGTAATAAGATATAGAAATCAATTTAACATGTCTAAAAATTCCATTGCTCTTATTGGTTTTATGGCGACTGGAAAAACAACCGTAGGTAGAGCGTTAGCTAAATATATTGGTGATGATTATCAATTTATTGAAACTGATCAATTAATAATTCAAGAAACTGGTAAAGCAATTCCGAGTATTTTCACTGAAGAAGGAGAAGATAAATTCAGAGAATATGAAAGTGATGTATGTGAAAAAGTCTCGAAATTAAATAAAGTGGTTATTTCTTGTGGAGGAGGAATAGTCTTAAATAAGAAAAATGTTGAAAGTATAAAGAAAAATTGTCACATTGTCTTACTAAGGGCATCTCCGAAGGAAATTTATGAACGAATAAAAAAAAATGGAAAAACATCAAGACCTGTCATTAATATAAAAGATTCTAAAAGAGATATTAAAGAAATTCTGAAATTTCGAAAACCTTATTACAAAGAAGCAGCGGAAATTATTATTGATACATACAAAAAAAATATTGAGAATATTGTGAGAGAGATTGCTATAAAAACTCTACTAAAAACCTAAATTTAAATTTATCAATTTTACTAAATATTTAATTTATTATATATGATAATTTGGTTAACATGACGGAATTTAAAAGAGTTAAATGTCCCCAATGTGGCAATGAGAATCCACGTAAGCTTTATGAAGAGCCGGACAGGAATAACGTGCTTTACTACAGTATAGGCAAAGCTATTTCAGCTAACCGCTGAAGCAGGGCACTCCCGTTTATGCGAAAACTATGAAGTGTGGAAATTGCGGAAATCTTTTTAAAAAGAGTTAATTTATTAAAAAAAAAGTTTTTTTATTTATTTTTTTATTTTCACATCAAGGATAACACTATTTTATTTTGAGCTTTTAACATGTCTTCCATAATAAGCTCCATAGCATCTTTAATATCCGGGTTATTATCAGGAATACTACGTTTAGCGTTCACACTTGCCATTAAAACTTCATTCAATCCACGTAAGATCATATCAGGACTGTACCAAGGGCGTTTCGAAGCCCACCATTGCTGACAGCTGTGAATTCCCCGATCTAACAGATTTCTTGCGTTATCAAATATCCTTTTCTTCTCATCATCCATTCCATCCCGATATTTATCAGAGAGATGGATTAACGTAAGGGCGTACATGAAAAACCGGTGTTGTTCAAGGTGAATTTCATTGTTAGGGTCGAGCCAGAGAGGAAATGGCACATCTGAAGCAATATCGTAGGGCATTGTCGACCAACTGGAATCTCGTGGGACTTGATTAAAGCCTTTAGGAAATTTATCAACTATTTCCGAGACAGTACATAATTTCACGTCGTCTCTATGTGGCAACGCACCAAATAGGGGTATGAGGAAATCCTTTATAGCGTGTTTTTTGGAAGTTTTTCGAATCTTTTCCCACTTTCGTATAATATTACAAAGATACAAAGGGGTTTTCGTGATACGGTACATATATTTCGTGATACGCTATTTTGGGGGAATTTAGATTAATTGAGAATTTTAAAAGTGTGGTTTTTAAGATAGTTTTATAGGATTTTTTTTGAGGAATCGCTAGTTGGAGACGTAAGTTCATGGGGAGGAAGAGGAAATTCGGGGAAGAGTCGGATTTTGTAAGCGTTCGTGTTCCAAAGAGCAAGAGAAAGGAGTACAGAAATGCAATTCGAGATTTTGTAGAAAAGAAGTTTGCGAGTGATTCTACTGCTGATAGTGAAGTTTCCAAAGTCAAGATTAATAAAAAGGATTTAAACGGATTTCGGAAATTTGAGAAGTTTTTAAAGGATGTTAAGAGGCAGGATGACAGGGAAGAACAGGAATAATGGGTTGTAATAAGCTAAATTATTTATATTCGAACCTCTTAGTATTTTTTATGGGAAAGTGTCCATATTGCAGTAAAGAACTTCATATAGAGGATTTCTATGAATCTATTACAAAAGAGACGAAAAAAGGAGAGGTTAAAACAAGATTAGGACCGTTTATAGGGGAGACAACACCTGGAGGATTTGCTTATATGTGGGTTTGTCCATCCTGTGATACCATTTTGGGATTTACAGGACATTAATGGTATTAGCTATGTACTTAAAGTATCTTTACTCATAAGGGAATTAAGGAGAAATGCAAGGAAAAGAGGAAGAGAAGGAGTAGTGGATAGTAGGTTAGTTTATATTTATTTTGCGAAACCACCCCTTCGGTGGTTTCTGCTGCTTCCGACTGCTCATTTTCAAAGGGTACTCGGTTCTTTTGCTCATTTCATATCGCTTCAGAACCGTCGCTCCTTTAAAAATTCGATTGTGTGTAAGAAAAGCGCCTTATTTCTAGACCTGTATAGGAGATTGGGTAACTGGTTTTTTGCATAAATGTAAAATATTTATAAATCCATTAATTTTCTAATTTAAAGAGGTAGAAAGTACAATAAATTAATATTTAAAGAAAGGTAACTGTACCTGTACTTAAAAACCATTATTATGTCAGAGAAAAAGGATATGAAAAAACGAGTTAAAGAATTTTTAAATGGTAATGAAAATGATTTTTATTCCCAAATTAAAGATAAGTCATATTTAGAATATCACTTCGGAGATATTGAAGAACAAGCAGACTTATTAAAGGACATAAATAAGTTACGAGAAATTGTTCATTTGTTTACTGATAATTTTGATAAATTAGCAATTGGTACAGGAATGATTGATAAGGATTTATATCAACAAATAAACAACATTATAAAAGTTTCCTTTGAATTCAATACTAAAAAATTCTATATATTAGTGGGATTGTTTTTATCTCACATCGAAACAAAATACCCGTTCCATAAGTTAACGTACAATCTACTATTCATCCGAGAAAATTATCCAGAATTTTACAAATTATTTAAAGAAACACCATTATCTGGACTACAAAACCAAATTGTCTCTACGCTATATAAATTGATTGAAGAAAAGCAAGAAGATCAATTTTATGACTATTTTTTTGATTGGGTACTTAAATTTGGTTACTTAATCGAAGCCTATGTGAAGGAAATTTTGATATTTCATCAAGGATTGGATTATCTTCTAAAAAATAAGAATTTTAATGAAATTAAAAAAAAGGATTTAACTGTAGGAAATCTAGTTAGGAATTTAAAGGCTGATAAGACAATCGCATTATATCGGAATTCAATATTCCATACAAGCTTTCTCCTACATTATAATATTAATCTTGAAGAGAAAAAGATTACTTTTCTAGATTTATATGGTAAATCTAAAATTATTACCATAGAAGAGTTTATTGCAGGTTATTTTAAATTACTCAAGGTTGTATTTACTTACATCTGTGCAATAATATTCCATCCTTTTATCGTTTATAAAGAAACAATCAAAACTTATTTAAAAAAGAAAATCGATCCTTTTCTCCGAGAATTAACTAAAATTGACAAGGATGATTTTATTAAGAAAATGAAAGAAATCCAAGAAGATCTCGATAAAAGATTTAACAAATAGACGATGTTATACTATAATCTATTTCTTTAAATTAGATCTCAGAATCGAAGGAAAGTCTACAACATTAAAGAAATATTTGGATAATTTGTCAGCATCTGATATATTTGAGGAAAGGGAGGGGACAAGGCTTAAGGTTCGAAAAATTTTGTAGTTTCGCTTATTATAAATATAATAGATATTGGTATTGATGAGCATGAAGTTTGTGGTTAATTGTGCTTGACGCTGAAAGTCTTTAATCTAATTAGGTTTTTGCTTCGCGACTGTACGGGGGACAAGCCCCCGCTATCTATAATTTAATGACTACTCTAAAAATAATTTCTTAAGATCTTCTTGATCAGAATCTTCATTTAACACAAGTTCTAAAAAAGATAACATGAATTCAGACATTTCACTTTCTTTAGGGGAATACTCTTTCATACGTTCAGTCCGATATTTTATAATTTCTTTATCCCTCTTAGATTTAAAGATTGGTTTTAGTTTATCTTGAAAATTTTTAAGAAATTCAAATAACCCTATCATGAATATATTAGCTATATTTTGCTCGTTTAATTCCTCACCAATTTCAAGGTTGAGTTGTTCATGCTTTATTGGAAAATTATCTAAAAGCATATTAATAAAAAAATCCTTTAATTCAGGAGTCACATTTTGAAGTTTGTTAATTTTTTCAAGTGAATCTTCGTCGAAAGCTTCCATACATTCTACTAAGCCTGATAGAGTCTTAATTAAGATTTCGAAATTTTCAGAATCTATTTGTTCGGGTTCGCCAAATTTCTTATAGACGTCTCTCTCAACTTGGAGATATGGAATTGCTTTTTCTAATTTAATTTTAAGACTTTCAGCATGTCTTTTAGTAATATGAGTAGGGCTTAAAAAGTTAGTCTTGGCGTTATTTAGAGACACATAGATACCATGAATCCGTAAATACCATAGATTTTCTGCTTTTTGTATTTCTTCTGAGAACTTATGTACTTCTGTTTTGTTTATCTTATTCTTACTTTGGAGTAATAGTTCATATAATTTGCTTAGATACCCGAATGGCTCTTGAGTTGTAAATAAACTTATTATATTTGGAATAACAAGCTTTTTTCTATGATTAAGGAATTTTTCAAGCTTTTGTGGTTTGGGTGTATCATAATTCTTTAAAATAAAATATGCTACACCCATTTCTTCAAAGGCAGTTATAAAAGAAAAACAAGCATGCCCGTATGAGCCGTTTTCCATTAATAATTTTCCATCCTCATATAATTGAATAACATTTCCAATAGAAATATCGATTCCCTTTTGCCACGTTTCTACATTCAAAAACTCACACACCTCAAACTTAATTTAATTATAAATCTGAAATTTTGCCTACTTAATATGATCATAAAAATATCAAGATATAAATAATACTGTCAACCTTAAAATTGAAATTAAAACTGGAAGATGAAGGATGGCTTAGTATGAATACCTTTAGTCCTTTTTAATTTTTGATTATGAAATGGTGAAAATCTGGAGTTCATAATCTTTATCTGGGTTTATTTTACCTGAGCGAATATATTCAATGGGGATATTGAAATAATAGTTCTTTCCTTTCTTTGTGGGTTTTTTTATGAGCGTGGTAACTAATCTTGATTCCATAGTATACTATTAAGTAATATACTATATATATGTTTTGATATAATACACAAAATCAACTGGGTCTAAGGAGATATAAGGGCAATAAATATTATTCTAAGTATAACACTTGATCTAACACTAATAAAAGATGTGAATCAAAATGAGCATAATAGTTGGCAGAAAGCACGGGAATGGGTATCATGATAGTGTTTACTGCAGAATAAACGTTGAATATTCTGAGAAATTTAAGGATCTGCTAGACTATGAACAGCGTCAACTAAAAGAGCATTCGGGAGTCATTTATGAACGGGAATTTATAGCTTCGTGGATTAAAAGAATTTGTATTAAATGTCCTTTAACGTATCCTAGGAAATATTTGGAAAAACAAGGTAATATTTTTGTATGTCCAGAGTGCGGATTGAAAAAAATACCTAAAGGGGTAGCATATAGAGAGGGGAAGAAAGCAAATGGTTAAAGTTACAATTCTGGAACGGAATAAGGACTTTCTTATAAAGGAAATAAGGTATAAAAAAGCCCGTTTTAATAGAAAATTCAGAGATAAAACAGTAATTTTAGCATATGTTAATGAGAACCTTAACAACATATTAAATAATAGAAATCTGAAAGAAATTGAGAATACCGATAAATTAACTAACTCCTTTTTTTTATAACTTTTAATAAATTAATGAACAATGAAAATAAGAATTAAAAAAAGTCGTGATCAAAATTATGGATGTTTCAGTAAAAAATCAATGTAAGTATAAGCAGTGGTTATTAAAAAAACCATTTCAAAAAGACTATGAAGATAAGCTATTGAACTTTTTAGACGATTATATTAAAAAGCTTACCCTTCCAGCGACTTACAAGAGATTATCATTTACTATTTATAGAGATATTTTACATTCAATTGAGAGTACTCCTGAAGAGTCTAAATTTAATGTATTTTATGAAAATCTTGATATAATTAAAGGAGCTAGATATATATCAGCTTCCTTATTATTGCTTGCCCTTTTAAAAAATGAAATAACCATTAAACAGCAAGATTTAGCTCTATTGTTAAATTTAAATAATCAATTTAATATTAGCAGAACTTTCAATAGTTTAATCACCTACTTAAAGCGACTCCCAAGCTATTCATACATTTATAGGTTTATTTCTGTTAGAAATCTATCGAAGCAGGAATATAAAAATGCATGTTTAGAAAATATTAATTATTTTTCTAATCTTTTAATTAGGCAAAATCTAATTAATGAAAATGAGGTTGATGCCATTGTATTGTTGTTTACCACGCTTTATGATAAAATTATTGAAGAATTAAATAGTGTAATGCTAAAGCATCCTAAATATATAGCTTCTACAATTTGCTGGATTTATTTAACCTATTATAAGGATTTTGATATCACAGGCACTCAATTTGTAAGCATAATTCATTTGAGAAAAGATACCAGATTTAAAGGAAACAACAAATTGACTGAAGATATACTTATAACCGATCCCCGATTATTATCAAAAATTAAGAACGATTTTATTCGAAAAATTTTCGAGTTAGATTTGAATTTATATAAATCTAAAGTAAAAACCTGCTTAGATGATTATATATTTAAAATAAAGCTTTGGTTTATTCACTCTTTTCCAAATAAAGTTCAACTCAAACATATTTTAAACCTGTTAGGTCAAAAGTTCTTGACAGAGAGTTTTGAATTATTTGACAGAGCAATTGAAAATGGGTTTCAAATAAATTATTTTGCTAAAACGAATAAGCATTATTACTATTTTCCGCAAACGATGGCACTTTCTTTAATTTTTTATACTTCAAGAAGCGATAAAGCCCTTCAAGAAATATTAAATGTCAAATTTTTCGAAGCGGTATTTAAATCAGATCCGAGTCTGCTTTATTTTAAAAGATCTTTTAGGTATATTACTGAAAAGGAGAATCGCTTATATTCGTTCATTAAAGAGGAGATCGGACGATATAAAGGACAAGTCTATTCAAAAGACTCATTTAAGAAAAAATTAACTCATGAGTTAAAACGATTTTATCATTTAGAAACTGATTTCTTGCTTAAACTATACAATAAGACTAATCTTTCCCCTTTTGAATTCGGAAAAAAATTAAATATTCACAGCGGACGTGGGGTTACGAGTATTTTACAAGTGGTAGAGAACAAATCTAAATTCACAGAACCAAAAACCTTTTTGAACATTAGGAAATTCATCATAAAGTATCTTGAACCTAAAGAACAAAAAAAAGCATTAATATGGCTGAAGAATATTAGAAATTTACGTTATAATGACTTTCGGCATGGAAGTATCACGTATTCTTTTAAATGGATTAGAACGAGATTTACCAAATTTTTAAATAATTCCCTCTATCGATACCTTTTTAAACTTTGGAAAGGGAATTATCCAAGGCATATTTTTGTAGATCCTAACAACACCCGTGCTTCAAATCTAAAATTTCACGGAACAAAAGAAGAACACGTTAAGACTGACATAATAGAGCAGTATTTTTATAATTTTCTTGAAATTTATGATTCTAATTATTATTTATGTCGTCATGCTAGAAGTGTATTTAGCCATTACAGAATCAATAAGATAGGTAAACAGCCAGATCATCCCCCTATTTTAAATTATATTCTATCCGAAGAAAAGAAAGCTTTAGCTATAGAGATTCCCGTATGGAAAGAAAGTAATAATCTTGGAAATACTGAATATTTTATTGGTCATATTGATTTGTTGTTAGTAGAGGGTGATACTTTAGTAATTGCTGATTATAAGCCAAAATTACGGGAAATTTATAAATCCTTACTGCAAATTACCGCATATGCCATCTTCTTAAGAGATAGATTAGAAAATTACAGTGAAAATGCGAATATTAAGATAAAGTGTGTTGGTTTCACAAAAGATCAGGCAATCGAATGGAATCCAGAGACAATATTTCCTAAAATAATAGAATATGTTGAAAAAGAAAATGAAAACCGAAAAAATATTCTGTTAACCGCTAGTAGAAAAATTAAAAAAGATTTATTAAATGAATTAAGAAAAATAAAACAATAATCCTCCACTAAATATTTAAGATAGTAAGGGGATTAAAATCGCAGAATAATAAATTAATTTAAAAATTTCTAATCTTTTTCAATATATAAGAATTAATTTTTAAAAAAGTGGTGAAATTAGGAATGCCAAATGCAATATTTTTAGAAGAATACTCATTATATAGAAAATTTGACTATAATCTCCCTCCTATTGTAAGTTTTCCTAAGTTAAGTATTAATATGAAATGTCATAATTGCAATGATAAAAGGACATTTATTGGTATGAATGCTTTTTACATAGAGCAAAGTGAAAATATTGATTGTGATCGGTATAGGGAAACTAATAGGATGCCGAAAGAAAATAGTCATTATATTTTAAGATATGTTTGCGCTTCTTGTAAAAAGTTCGAACGTTTTTTCATATTAAGAGTTGGTAAAAATTTAAAACAAATTTTGAAGATTGGTCAATATCCTCCAAGGGATATTACAATATCTAAAGATCTAGAAAAGATCATGGGTGTTTTTTCTGAGTATTATAAAAAAGGTTTAATTTGTGAATTTCAAGGTTATGGGATTGGTGCTAATGCTTATTTTAGAAGAATAGTTGAAGGAATTATTGATGATTTATTGGTACAAATCCCTGATCTAATGAGTGGTGAAGAAAGAGCCCTATATGAAAATGCTTTAGAAGAATCGAGAAAAGCAAAAAACACTCAGGAAAAAATTGCCTTAGTAAAAGATTTACTCCCTCCTATTTTAATGCCAGAAAGATATAATCCTTTAAAGACGTTACATGAGGTATTAAGTAAGGGTATACATAACCTTACAGATGAAGAATGTTTGGAGAACGCTCAAATTATAAAAGACACGTTGATTTTCCTTATAAATAGCATTTTAAAAAGAAAGAAAGAGCAACAAGAATTTTCAGAAGGAATGAAAAAACTTTTAGAGAAGAAGAAAAAAACAACAGAAATTAAAAAATAAAATAAGATATTAAAGAAACCTAAAACTAAACTTTAAAAAAATTCAATGAAAATCTTAGTTCCTGATACAAATCTTTTACTTCATGGAAAATTCATTTCTGAGATTAAATGGAGATCTATCCTTAGAGAGAAAAAGATATGTATATTAATACCACATATGATTTTAAAAGAATTAGATAAAGCTAAATATTCAAGCAATACAAATCGTAAAAAAAGAGCAAGGAAATTGATATCTTTTTTCAAGAAATATGAAAATAATGAGGAACTTCAGAGGGAAATACCTTTATTCTTTTCTTCTAAAAAGATTAATTGGAGTGATCTCCCCTTGAATTATGATTATTTGCTAGATGAAAATGAAGCAGATCACCATATACTTGCTGAAATTATACAATATTTCCTTGATCGCTTAGATGATGTATATTTAATTACTGGAGATTTTACACTTTCCAAATTTACTTTAGAATTAGGAATAAAGGTAATAGATTGGCTAGAGGATGAAAAATATAAAGATATATTTACACTAGGGGACGAAAAAAAAGAAAAAATGCCTAAACTTCCTGATTTAGGTTTGTTTTTTGATGAACAATCAGCCAAAGAGTTAACTCTTAAAGAAAAAGATAAAAAACCGAAATTATTGAGTCGTGATGAATTAACTGAACCTAATGTCCAATATGATATTAAATGGGAACTTGAACATCCAGGAGTTATTAACAATCTGATAAAGTGTTATAATGAGCAATTACTCTTAATCAATAAACATCAAGAAATCAATTTATTTGTATTCAACCATTGTGATCACCCATATAATGATATTGACATTTATATTACAGCAACTTTAGAAAAAAATTTCGTATTTACTGTGCAACAATTAATAAAATTGCCCCGTAAACCCATAATACCCGAATTAAATGTTAGTTATGTAGGTGATATTCCCTTAAGCCCTCAAGAAGGAATTTACAACACTGGAAGTAGTAAAAGGACTATACTAAATAATCTCGGTATGAGAATAGAGTCAGAAGAGAAAGAAAAGCATACTATTTGGAAAGTTATTTATCATATGGATCGAATTAAACATAATACATCTATGGAACTCCATCCCCTATTACTATTTATTCCCGATTCATATAAAACCAAAAAAATTCAAATTAAGATTGCTTATACTCACGAGGAGATAGGTACAATTAAAGCACAGATAAGAACCATTACTCTAGCTTAAATTAAATATATTCAATTGTATAACAGCAATAATAAAGAAAATTAAATTTAAAAAATGATTATAAATGGATTTAAATATATGGCGGAAGGGATTAAAATTATCTAATGAAAATATTACACGCTTAAGAGATAATGGATTAATTCTAATGGAAAATCATTTATGATTGTATATTATGCTTGTAAAAAATTTTATCTTTGTATAATATTATACAAGCTAAAAGGGTGTTTAAAATAAAATCCTCTTTTATTATAAAAAAATTAAAAGAAAAGTGATAAAATGAACGATTTAAAAAAACAAAATATACTACCATATAATAAACTAAAAATCCTACTTTTTTTAATCTTTATAGTTCTAATTTTAGAAATTAGAAAATTTTAAAGAAAATTAGGAAATAAATGGTATATCTCTCTCATTTCATCAATATTTATTTGCCCAGGGGCAGTTTTTTCTTCTAGGGAAGCGTATGTTAAAAATGAACCAATAGTGACACACATAATCCGAGAGAAAATCCCTAGTGTCCCCATACAGAATGAAATTAGTTTTTGTGCTGAATTAGAGAATTCTTTACATAATCTTAATGGTATTATGTTATCTTCAAAGGTTTGAGCAGTAAAAACAACTTTATAAATATTATTTTGATATATTTTAGGGTTTAGAGATGACTCTTGATTTAATTTATTACTGAAATTTTGAATAAGCTTGATTGTTTCATCAAATTCTATTGTTTTTTCAAAATTATGGTATGAATAAATTATTTTTACTTCTTTTTCAGAAGCTAAATTAATGATTTCCCATAAGATGTTTTTATTAGTATTCATCTCAAAGTCAATATAATCAGGTTTAGCCTCTATAAACATTTTCAGGATTTTATAGCGTTCTTTTTGATTTATTTTGATTTGTCCACCTTCAGATGAGTCTCTGAAAGTAAATATCACAGGAATATTAGAGGTAATAATAACCATTAATTCCTTTATAAAATCTAACGAAAGTGTTTGAGCATTATTTATATAATCAAATCGTAATTCAATCAGATTAGGATTTTTTTTTATTGTTTTATCCAAAATCGGTTTTATTTCACTTATATTCGCGGATTTAATTGGAATTGGAATGCAAATATTATATTTCATAATTACAAAATCAAAAGGGTTATAAAAAAGAAATTTCTATATTTCTACTATATTTTTAATATCATCATTAGTATATTTTAATGTGTCTGTGGCATCAACTTTTTTTAGTTTTCCTCTTTTCTTATAATATTTAATTATAGGTTTCGCATTTTTCTCGTATGCATCTAATCTATTTTTTAATGTTTCTTCATTATCATCACTTCTTTGTTCGAATTTAATTTCAGCGCCACATTTATCACATTTTCCTTCCACTTTTGAAGGAAGAGTGTATTTATTGTATATTTCTCCACAGTTTTTACAGCCATATCTGCCCAATATTCTTTTAAATATAATATCTCTGGAAACTTGTAGTAACAAAAGTAGATCTATTTCAGTTATGTTCTCTAAGAACTCAACTTGATTCATATTTCTTGGGAACCCATCCAAAATCCATGATTTATCTTTGATCTGTTCTAATCTATCCTTAATTATTTCATTGGTTAGACTATCAGGAACTAATTCTCCCTTATCCATATATTCTTTAGCTTTTAATCCTAATGGAGTTTCATTTTTTAGGTTTTCTCGAAAAATATCTCCTGTACTTATGTGAGTGATATCTGGTAATATTTTTTTTATTTGACCAGAAAAAGTTCCTTTACCAGCTCCAGGTGGTCCAAATAATATTATTTTCTTCATGAATTATCACAATATTTTATTTTTAATTTGTAGATAATTTAATTAGACATTAATTAAAATTGTTTTGCCAAATTGGATTTACTAAGTTTTATCCTGTAAAATATGAATATTCTATTTTTCCTGCTAAATATTCAACAATTCGTTTTTCTCTTCGGCTAAATAGGGTTATAAAATCACTCTTTATTGAAGATCCATAATATGAATTCCCAAAAAAAGTATTTGATTTTTTTATTGATTCAATTAATAATTTTTTATTTCCAATGTGAAGATAAATTGATATGTCATTGATAATTAATATTTTTGTTGGATTCTCGTTGAATAAATTTAATATTGAATAAGTTTTTTTAAAATTTTTACAAGCGTTATTATAAAGCTCTTTAATATTTTTAGCTTTAAGGCGGGGTGGGATAATTTCTCCTTCAAAGGAAAAGTTATTACATTTAATACAATTTTTATAGAAGTCTTTGATTTTTCCACCAATTTTGATATTATTAATATTACTTTGTGGCGGAGCAAAATCCAAGATACTAATTTCTTTTGGATCTAAATGCCTTGATTCTAAGAGGAATTGAATAAATTTTGCTGTGTAATAGGTCTTTTTAGTGTTAATTTCTCCGTAAAGAAAAGTCTGATGTCCAATAAATTCCTCATAACGTAAAGATGAATTAAATTTCATAAAACTGAGCAGTTAAGTGTTAATTTTTAGAAAAAATCCTCCCATGTTATTCTTGCTTGTTTTAAAACCATTAGAATTATGAACCCAATAATACATCCCGGAATACAACTTAATGCAAATAATCCCCAATATGTATAAAGGCTCTCAATCGCAAAAATGCTACCAATAGGAGCAATTAAATGCCCAATAGTTCCTCCTAAAAAAATTGTTCCCAATGGTTCTGTAAAAGCAGCGAATTCAACATATTTAGGAAATTTTTTACGTAAAAAGTGAGATACAATTCCAACTACAAAAGCCCCGGTAATACCTCCATGAAACGCATGAATTGTCCCAATTGCGAATGAAAATCGAAGTATCGCAATACCTAATGCTGTTATACACGAAAAAATTAAACCAAGCAAAACACCAGTTATCGCGTTGATGAAGTGAGCAAAAGGGTTAATTTTTGTCCCGAATATTGTAAAATATCCAAATGGATTAAGATAACTTAAAACTAATCCAACTGCTATAAAAATTCCTGAAGTAGCTGTTTTTTTATTTATAGAACTTTTTAATGATTTTTTCTCTTTCTTATCATTGTAAGGTTTCTGTTCATTCATCGTTCTCACTTGTTTTTATCAATTTTTCTTATGTTATTAATTTTGTTTACTTTAGTATTTTTCAATTAGTTAATAGTTAAATTTCATTAAAGAGATACGAAAGATCCAAGAAATTAAAGAGTTTTAATCTATTGAAGTATTTAAAATCATAAATAATTATTGAGAGTTTTTCGATTTTTTCAAAAAGCTGTGAATAAATAATGAAAATAGGAACAGAAACAATAAATCCGACAAAGATTATCTGCATTGGCACAAATTACATGGATCATATAGAAGAAACCGGTTTGAACGTTCCGAAAGAACCAATTCTTTTTCCGAAAACATTAAATTGCTTAATTTCAAATAATGATCCTATAATTTATCCCAAATTTTTGTATACTCAACGTAAATATAATAGAGTTGATTACGAGGTAGAATTGGCATTTATCATAAAAGATAAATGTAAATACGTTCCAATAAATGAAGCATACAATCATATACTTGGATATACAGTATTTAATGATGTAACAGCAAGAAAAATGCAAGCTAAAGATATTGTATCAAAATTACCATGGTTTCGATCAAAATCTTTTGATACTTTTGGTCCAATTGGTCCTAAGATTGTTAATACGGGTGAAATCAAAGATCCACATAATTTGAAAATTGATTTAAAATTAAATGGAGAAATTAAACAATCATCTAACACTAAACATTTATTATTTAAAATTCCTAAACTCGTAGAGTACATTTCCACTTTTTTCACTCTTGAAGCAGGGGATATTGTAGCTACAGGGACACCCAGTGGAATTGGACCAATACAACCAGGTGATATCATTGAAGCAACAATAGAAAAAATTGGAACTCTTACAAATAGAGTTGTTTTGGAAGGTGAATAAAGAATTAATATTAAGATTGGAAATAAAACAATAGAACCAACGAAAATTATTTGTTTGGGGCGAAATTATATAGATCATGCAAAGGAGATGAAAGCCCAAATACCAAAAAGTCCAGTTTTTTTCGTAAAAACTGTAAATACTTTGGTGACTGATGGAAATCCAATAATATATCCGAAGTTATTATATAATGATACAGAATATAATCGAGTAGATCATGAAGTAGAATTAGCATTTGTAATTTCTAAGACTTGTAAAAATATTCAAGTTGAACATGGGTATGAATTTATTGAAGGATACTCTGTTTTTCTTGATATAACTGCAAGGAAAATGCAGATTAGTGATAGAAATATCAATTTACCATGGTATAGAAGCAAAAATTTTGATTCCTTTGGCCCTATTGGTCCGAGAATAGTACCTTTCGATGAGATAAAAGATCCTCATAATTTAAACATTCAGTTAAAAGTTAATGGGGAAACTCGTCAGGAATCAAATACGAAACATATGATTTTTAAAATTCCAGAAATGTTAGCTTATCTTTCCAAATTTATCACATTAGCCCCCGGAGATATTGTAGCAACAGGTACACCTAGTGGGGTAGGTCCAATTCAACCAGGAGATAATATTGAAGCTTCAATAGATCAAATTGGAACGATCATCCATAAGGTTATTTTGGAAGAATAAAAATAAGAGGCCTTTATTCAAGTTAACAAAAATTAAGATTTATTTTTATTATCAGAATTTATTTAAACGAGTATTTTCATTATTTTCAGTAGTAGAATATGAGATAAAAAATGCCGAAAAAAGTATTAATAGCTTCTGAATCAGCTTATCGTAGGAATTTATTATCTGAAATGCTTTCTTCATATATTGATATAACAATAGCGGATATTGCGCGAAATGGACAAGAAACAATCAAGATCATAGAAACAAAAGAACTTGATGTGTTAATTCTCGATATTGAGTACAAAAACAAAGAATGGTTAAAACCATTTAATCTTTTTATAAAACATTTTAATATTCCAACTATTGTATTAACGGACATAAATCCGAAAGAGGTAAATTCTTTTGAAATACCTCTGATCTCAGAATCTTATGATTATATCGTTAAACCTACTGGGGTATGGAAGGATGTACTCCCCGAAATCAAAGAAAAATTAATCTCTAAAGTGCGAACGATAGATATCTCTAAAATACAGAAAATTGACAGTAAATCAAGGTTATTAACCAAAAATACTTTTATTCAACAAAGTCAGAAAAAGAGAATGAAACCGGATGTTCAAATAAAAGAAAATCTTGAATCATCAATAGAACATAGAGCTGAAGAGTTTTTTTTAGAGATGACACCAACTACGATAACAAAATTACCTACGAGAGTCGTTGTTATTGGTGCTAGTGTAGGAGGGCCTAGAACCTTAAGGTCAATTTTAAGTGATATTCCTCGAAATTTTCCTGCCCCAATTTTAGTTGTTCAACATTTAAATCATCTTTTTATGCGTCAATTTGTGATGTCATTAAAAGATGTATGTAAAATCAATGTAAAAATCGGAATAAATTACGAAGTAATTAATCCTGGCACTATTTATTTTTCCCCAGGAGATAAACATATGCAAGTTAGTGTAAAAAACAACAAACCCTGCATTCGAACTTTTGAAGGAGAACCTGTCAATTTTTGTAGGCCTTCTGTTGATGTATTGTTTCATTCAACAGCACGAGTATATAGGGATAAAACTCTTGGTATTCTATTAACTGGTATGGGATCTGATGGTGCTTCAGGATTGATGGCAATCAGACAAGGAGGAGGTAAGACAATCGCTGAATCTGAGGAAACGAGTATACTATACGGAATGCCTAAAGTTGCTGCTGAAACTGGTGCAGCAAACCTAATAATACCTAATTATAAAATTGTAGAAGAAATAATTAGATTTGTAAGTTAAATTTTATTAATGAATACAAATATTTTACCATAATGACCTTAGAAGTTAGTGAAGAAGTTAAGAAAGAAATATTTCAATTAATAGCAACTCCTGGAATTGAAATTGAGGATATTAGTAAAAAGACCAATTTAGATCATGACACAATCTTAAAGATATTATCTGAAGAATATTTTAAATGTAATTTAGATCATGGTCGAAGATTATGTTGTAGATTTTAATCTATTCATATTTTAACAAAATTTTTTAACCTTCTTTCATTCATACAACTACTAAGTTCAAATAATTTTTAAAGGACTTAGGACGTAATAATAAAACGGTTTCAATATAATACAAGATATTGAAATAATTTAAAAAGATGATAGTGTTTATTTTTATGCTCCTTATCCTTTATAAATCAGAATTGAATTTAAGGATAATTTGAAGACTGAAATAAAATGAGTGAAAAGGGAAAAATTATTGTAAAAGCCTTAGTAACAGGAGGAAGTGCTAGTGGTGGACCTCCAATTGGTCCTGCCGTAGGACCTACAGGTATAAATATAAAAGATGTAGTCGATGAAATTAACAAACAAACAACAGTATTCAAGGGTTTAACAGTTCCAGTTAGAATTGAATGCGATCCAGAGACAAAGCAATTTGAAATATTTATTGAAACACCCTCCACAGCATCACTATTACTTAAAGAATTAGGTGTTGAAAAAGGAAGTTCTACTTGTTCTGAAGAAAAAATCGGTAATTTAACACTTGAACAAGTCCAGAATGTAGTTGATGCAAAAAAGGATAAATTCTTAGATAAAACATATAAAGCGGCGATAAAAACAGTTTTGGGTACTGCTTTATCAATAGGTTTGACAATTGAAGGAGAAGATCCAAGAGTTATTCAAAGTAAAATTGTTAATGGAGAATATGATGATAAAATAAGGGGTGAATAGTAAAGCTTGAAAGTAGATGATAAATTATTAAAAAGATCATTAAATGCTGTTATTGATTTATCTGTAATGAAAAAAGAAGGGTTTAAAGATAAATTGAGAAAATTTGACGAATCAATTGATCTTATTATAAATATTAAAGATATAAATCTAAATGATCCAAAAAACAGAATAGATAAAGAAATTATCTTATCGAATGAAGTAATTACAGGGGATAATCCTAATATTTGTGTAATCGCCTCAGATGAAATCTTGCTCGAAGCGAAAAAACTAGGTGTAGACACACTAGATTCAAATGGTTTGGTAAATTTAAATAATGAGGAGAAGAAATTCAAGAAAAAATTTGCTAAAAAATATGATTATTTTGTTGTTGAAGATAAAATGATGAGGGATGTTGCCCGATATTTAGCAAGATTTCTCGGACCTGTTGGTAAAATGCCAAAACCTTTCCCTACAGGATATGGAATTATTTCTAGTCCAGATGATTTAAAGGTGGCTCATGAACGTTATAAAAAGACAATTCGAGTTCAGATGAAGAAGCAACCTATTATTTTTGTTAAGATTGGTAAAAAATCTATGGACCAGGAAAAATTATATGAAAATATGAAAACAGTTATAAATTTTATCGCTGATAAAATGCCTCATAAATTCAACAATTTTAAATCTATGTATCTTAAAACAACCATGGGAAAACCTGTAAAAGTAACAGACCAATTCCTAAAAACTATTGAGGTGTGAAATCATGACTGAAAACAAACATATTCCACAATGGAAAATTGATGAGATCATTCATTTAATTGATTTATTTAAGACTTATAAAAATGTGGCGGTAATTGAAGTCGCTCATATAAATGATAAGCAAATTCAGACTATAAGGAGGCTTTTAAGAGATAAAGCAGTATTTCGAATGTCTAAAAAATCGCTACAATTACGAGCAATAGAACAATTTAAAAATGAGTCAAAAAAGGAAAACCTTGATGAATTTGCTAACAATATTCCAGGTCAGTCTAGTTTAGTATTTACAAATATTGATTTATTTGAATTAAAAAAGATTTTTCATGAAAATGAGTGGATGGTTCCAGCAAAACCAAATGAAATTACTCCAGTAGATATATGGGTTCCAGCAGGTGATACTGGATTACCTACAGGACAAGTTATTAGTGAATTGAATATGACTTTACGCTTGCCAACAAGAATTATGAATGACACGATACATATTCGAGAAGATACAAGAACCCATAAGGTAGGTGATTTAGTGGATGTTAAACAAGCAGCAGTTTTAAAAAAATTAGGAATTACTCCAATAGAATCATTAATAAAGATTTATTTTGCGTGGAGTGATGGAGAAATTATCCCCGAAGAAATCTTATATATGGATATGGAACAATTCAAACAAGATGTCGTTACAGCCTATAGACAAGCACTAGGAATTCTATTCGAAATGCCTAATTTCTTTGAAGATATGACGGAAGATTATATTCGAAAAGCAGCTTCTGAAGCCAATATTTTAAATACTATCATTTTCGGAGAAGGAATCATAGTTCCAACACAAGAGGAAGAGCCTCAAGTTGAAGAAAAAGAGCCAGAAGTGGAAAAAGAAGAGAAAGAATCTGTTGGTATTGGAGGTTTATTTGGATAAAAATTAAGATTTTTTAAATTTCAATTAAATTAACAAATATAATGAGAAAAAAATATAAAAGAGGTTAGAAAATATGGAAAGTATTTATGCAGCTTTATTACTCCATAAAGTTGGAGGTAAAATTACCGAAACAAGCGTAGAAAAGGTATTAACTGCCGCAGGTGCAAAAGTTGATAAAGCAGAAATCACCAAGCTGATCGGTGGATTAAAAGGAACAAAGATTGAGGATATTATAAAATCTGCTAGTGTTGTACCCGTAGCTGCTGCCCCAGTAGGAGGAGTTGTAGAGAAGAAAAAAGAAAAGAAGAAAAAAGAGGAACCAGTAGAAGAAGAACCTACGGGTATTGGAAGTCTTTTTTAGGTTTTTTTTTTTTCAAATTGAATAATTTAGAAGAATAATGTAAAAAAGAAGGAAGTGCAATACAACCGATTTTAATATTAAAGTAAATCTTTAGAATTTTAATTAATTTTGATTTTATTCTAACAGATAGAGAATTTTTTTTTATTTTCTTTTTTTTCAATGGATAATTCTATTATAAATATTTAAATCATTATCATATCATATGTCTTGTTAAAGCGCAAACTTTTTTTTAAATTCCATTTTTTTTATATTACATTTAAAATTTAAGAAGTTGATATTATCAACTTTATAAAATTATCATAAAATATTTAAAAACTCACACTGTTGATGAAATATGACTGGAAAGTTCCTTCGATTCTTCTCACCTTTCGTAAGAGCAATGCCAGAAATCAAACGGCCACAGCGTGAGGTTTCTTTTAAAGAGAAGTTTATTTGGACAGCTGTAGTTCTTATTATTTATTTGGTATTAAGTAATATTCCTTTATATGGAGTAAACCTTGAAGAATCAACAGACTATTTTTATTGGCTACGAGTTATTCTAGCAAGTCAGAGGGGTACTTTAACAGAATTAGGTATTGGTCCTATAGTCACATCTGGTCTTATCATGCAATTGCTTTTAGGTTCAAAAATAATTAATGTAAACATGTCTGATCCATACGATAGAGCTATGTTTAGTGGAGCTCAAAAAGTGCTTTCTGTGTTTTTGACAATCTTTAATTCTCTTGCCTATATTATGGGAGGTGCTTTTGGTTCATTATCAGAAATCGGGATAGATGGAGTATTTCTTATTTTTTTCCAATTATTATTTTCAGGAATAATAATTATTCTATTAGATGAAATTCTTCAAAAAGGATGGGGTTTGGGTAGTGGAGTTTCCCTATTTATTGCTGCTGGTGTTGCTGGGCAAATATTTTGGAATAGTTTTAGTTTCATTGGATTTGGTGGTGAAGAAGGAGCAAGAGGAATTGTGATAGCGTTTTTTGAATCATTTTTTAATGACAATATAAATCTTGTTACTCTTTTTACCAGGGGAAATCTTCCGTCACTATTGGGTATAATTACAACAGTTCTCATATTCTTCATTGTGATTTGGTTCGAATCTACACGTGTTGAAATCCCACTTGCATATCGAGGCTATCGAGGTTTTAAAGGGAAATATCCAATGAAACTACTTTATGTTTCAAATATTCCGGTTATTTTAGTCAATGCATTATATGCTAATGTTCTATTTTTTGGGCAATTAATAGCCGGTCCTAATTCAGCATTGCGAGGGCCTGATTCTGATTTTTGGATTGATTTTATAGGGTCATTTGATGTTGTAGAGGGCGCAGGTGGTGCTATTGGAAATCAACTCATACCAAAAGGGGGCTTGATTTACTATCTTACTCCACCATTGGGCCTCGATCAGGTGGCAGCAGATCCATTTAGAGCAATCTTGTATCTGTTTATATTTATTTTTCTTTGTATAATGCTCGGTCGCGTGTGGGTCGAAGTGAGTGGTCTAGCGCCACGAGATATAGCTCAACAAATAATAGATTCACAGATGCACGTTCCTGGATTTAGGAGTTCAGCAAAAATAATCGAACGAATTTTGAAAAGATACATTCCCACACTCGTCATTCTCAACGGAATAATTATCGCCCTTTTAAGTTTCACTGCT
>JAZGEW010000069.1:0-2145 GCA_036478875.1 Promethearchaeia archaeon
TATCTTGTATAATCGCAATACCCATAAGAGAACTTTCGGCAATAGTTCTAAATTTTTCTTCTGATTCCTTTAATAGCTGTTCAGCTTCTTTTTTTTCAGAAATTTCGTTCCAAATACTTAAATCCGCTGGTTTTCCGCTGTAATTAATCGTTTTTGAATATTGTTCGATCCATTTAACTTTTCCAGATTTAGTAATGATCCTATAAGAGTAATTTTTTTCAACATCTATAGATCCTGCTTGTTTTCTCCTTGCCTGTTCTATTGCGTATTCTCTATCTTCAGGATGTATCATATTTGCTATGTCTACAATGCTCCAGTTTAACATTTCTTCTACAGAAAAACCATTTATCTTAGCAGCTGCATCGTTTATGTAAATCAATTTATTATCTTGAAGAATTCCGATGCCTACCATTGATTGTTCTGAAATCATTCTAAATTTTTCTTCAGATTCTCTAAGCTCTTTAGTTCTTTCCAGTACCTTTTTTTCTAATTCTTTATTTAATACCTTTAGTTCTTCTTCAGATCTTTGTAATTTTAAGTCAGCTATTTTTCTTTCAGTAATATCTTGTATTAAGACTTGAATAAGCGTTTCGTCTCCCAGCTTAATTTTTGAGCTGCGCATATTTATCCACTTTTCTATTCCATCTGATCTGGTCATTTTAAATTCTAAAACTTTCATTGGTTTATCTTGAACAAAGCTTTCAAATTTACTCTTAAAAAAAGGAATGAAATATTCTGGTCTGTCAAGCATTCCTAATATTTCTACAAAATTTTTCCCTATAAGATCTTCTCTCGTGTATTTCGAGAACAATACGTTTGTAGTTGCATTACAATCAATTAATACGCCATTTAAGTCAAATATCCAAACAACATAAGAAGAACTTTCAAATAAGTGCCTGTATTTCTCTTCTGATAGTTTTAGCTTATGTTCTAAGTTAAATCTCCGAGTAATATCTCTGGATATTCCATAAAATCCTATTCTTCTACCTGAAGTGTCTTTATTTAAGCAAACGGAGGTTTCAACAATGACTTTCGTATTTCCTTTTTTATTAACCTCAAATTGGAAATATTCTTGTGGTAAACCTGATTCATAAACCGAGTTAAATATATTAAACACTTTCTTTTTATTCTCATCGTCCATAAGGTGTTTATAGTTTTTCCCAATCATTTCATCACGTGAATAACCTATCATTTGAGTAAAGGATTTATTAATATATACAAAAGTCCCTTTTAAATCAACTTCAAAATAAGGCTCAAGAATATTTTCAACTATTTCTGTGTATTTTAATTCAAATGTCATTTTTAGTAAAAACCTCTCATACTTATTCGATATTAAGTTCCTAATTTATATTTTAGTAAAGATTTTTAATAATGTTATTCTTTCCTAAAAATTATAAGGATATATATCTAATCTCTTATATAGTAATAAATAGTAAATTGTATAATGGTAGTAATTGAACCTTCATTTGAAATCGACGAGAAAGGACGGGTGATTTGCCAATCCCATTCAAAATTTCCTCACCTTATTAAACCAGATAAGACATATTTTGAAGAATTGCAGATGGAAAAAGAGCTAACTTGCAAATTATGCTCACATTACATAAACGATGATTGTTATTTTCCTAAATCTGAGATTGATAAAATTGAATTAGATAGATTAAACAGATCTCGCTTTCAATGCAACCTTTGTGGAAATAAGATAGATAGAATGTTGACTATAGTGCAAAAGATCTATTTTGAAGTCAAATTTAATATGAACATGCCCTTAATATGTTGCAATTGCTACCAGAGCTTAGAAGAAAAAAAGTTTACCGAATACTTTAAGAGAAGAATTTGGGAATCTTTATCCTTCTATTTACCCTGTATATTATTGATTATTAATCCCTACCCTTTTAGTCTTATCTTTGTTTTCATCTATCTCTTATTTATAATATTCTTAAAAATTGTTATCAAGCTAAAATTTCATTACAGCCTTTTTTTAATGGATTTAATAAAAGGAAAGAAATTCTATAATAAATATTTTCGAGATAAGTCTGATTTACCCTAAGTTTCCAGCCCATCCTCGCACTTTTTTTCGCATTATTTCTTGTTTTGTAGTAATAAAATCAAGCTCTTCTTTAGTTTTATTCTTCAAACTCACAATCT
>JAZGEW010000070.1:0-2328 GCA_036478875.1 Promethearchaeia archaeon
AATGGTAAAGCAAAACACTAACATTATGACTCTTATGGTTATATTTACTATTTTGTGACATCGAGTCACAAAATAGTAATAATTAACGAGGCAAGCCTCGAGGTATTAAACCTAAAAGAGAATAAAGGTAGGATAAAAAGGTTTTAATTGTAGATAATTTCATGTCATATTGCGTAACTAATCAGCTTATTTTATCCGCACTCTTTTTAAACATTCCTCAACCATTTATCTCACTTAAATTTGTTCATTTTCTAAATTAATTTAAACAATTCTAATTAAGGGAAGCTTATATATTGACCTTAGTCATTTGGGTTTGGAAGAAGAAAAACCATCCTTAATGTTCTTGGTTCGCATTTGAGGGATATGATTATAATATGTCGAAAAAAATTCAATCATATCTTTGTTTACACAGGGTAATGGACCATTAGATGTTTGCCAAAAAAATATGGAATCTTTAGATGGTGAAAAATATTTTAAATTTTGTATTTCATATTCAATAAATTCTAAATCTTCAAACTGAGTAATTGACCGAGGTAAAATTATTTGGGAAGGTATTAGAGAATGTTTCATACTCATGATTTTATTGTTTGTTACACCTTTTAGGTTTAATCCAAATACTCCTAACAAGGCTAATAACACCAAATTTAAAACAAAAAAGAATTTAATTATATTAAACTTCCTATGTAGTAAATTTGCAGATATGAATAAGCCTATTGATAGTAAAATGGGGAGGAAAAATCTATATTGAGGAGACGTTGCGTAAAATACAATAAATTGAATAAGAAAATAAATATAGAGATAAGGCATTTCTTTTTTCTTGTAGTTGAAAAAAGGGAATAAGAACATTAAGAGTAAAATCAATTTATTTATGAGACCATTGAGTCTTGGTAAATTAAGCCAAATCCAAAATTTGTTAATGAAATCAAGGTTACTGAATTCTTCCCAATTTTGCATTTGCCAACCATACATGGAAGTCGATTGATAATAGATGAGTTGTAAATTATTATTTAGTTTCCAATCAACATTAATTAATTCATGTCCAATAGAAAGAGGATATAATGGGTATCCAGTAACAATAATGTTTTTTATAAAAAAGCTAGATATTGCGATAAAAGATAAAACTATAGGTAGTTTCCAATTATTAAAATCTTTAGTTTTTACAAGGGCAATTAATAGTAGAATTAAAATAGGAGCTACTGTAACTTTTATTAAGATAACTAACAAGGTCAGTACAGTAATCATATTTATATGATTGCTGCTATTATTTTGAAAAGAGTCAATGAATAAGTATATAATAATTGGCACTATAATTATAGCTGGAAGATCAGGAGAAGGAGAAGGAATAAAAAGAAAAAGAAAAACTAGTGAAATGATAATAAGTGAAATAAATAAATAATTTTTATTTCCAATCAATTTATATGTTTCCCATTTATCTAGACAAAAATAACTTGTAATTATTATTAAGAAGCCATTTAAATCATTAAGATTAGATGTTATGAAGCTAAAGTTAAAACTAGATTGCAATATGTGCCATCCAGAAGATTGTCCTAAAAACAAATGCAAATTTGCAAGCCCCTTAACTAGTCCATAGTTGTTTAGCCATTTTATTGTTTGTATATAATAAGATTCATTGTCAGTAAGGAATGGTAAAGACGATGAGTGAATTAGCGAAATTATAATAATGAATAAAAATAGGAACTTACTGCTAATTGAAAATTTGGCAAATGAATTTGTTGTATTGCGAATTATTTTTTTTATGATAGAAAAGTGAAAAGCAATAAATAAAGTTGAAACAATTAAATTTATTAAAAAGAAGTAATAATCTAATGGGAAAAAAATGGCGTAAAATGTTGAAAAAATTAATTGAAAAAAAAAACCAGCAAAAATTGTAAATAAGATATTGTAGTTCTCTAATCGTATCCATTTATTGAAAATTATTCCCATTCCAAGTGAAATGTATAGAATAAAAAAATATGATAGTAAGATTAGAATCATAAAAAAACATGAAGGTTAAACATATACTTGTTATTAATCATCGGTAATTAATTAGTTTATGAACTGAAATTCAAATTTAGTGATAAGGATTAGTGATTCCAAGACATTCATTTGATTTTTAGTAATACTATCAATAACGCTCATTCATTTTATATTCAAGTTTAAGTAGGATAATAGCGCTTTTAATTGTTATATATGTGATAATTATACCCGTTGTGCATTTAAATAATGCTAATTTTTAAATTATTTATATTTCTATCAAAGATAAACTTATTAATAAACTGAATGACTGTTAATGATGTTAATTTTGATAGTATTCTTGTCTTAAAACCT
>JAZGEW010000071.1:0-22485 GCA_036478875.1 Promethearchaeia archaeon
TTTATAAAATTATTGTTTGATTTATTAAAAATTTTTCACAACAAAAGAAATTTGAGCTTTTTTGTTGTGCAATTTTTGAGTTAATACTAGTGTGAAATTTCTTATTTAATAAGTTTTCTTAAACAAAAGATAGGATTTTATGAGCAAAAAAATGCATATAACTTAATAGCAATATTCACTCTAAAACTAAAAACATAAAAAATAAATTAATTACATTATTATTTAATTTTAACTTAACAACCCCTCTTAACTCAGACTGGTAGAGTACTCGGCTGTAGATATTATCGCGTAATAAAGCTAATTGCTAATGAAGTTACGTCAGCTGAGACCGAGAGTATTGGAGCAAACCAAACCGGAAAAGGTCGCCGGATCGAGGCCGGCAGAGGGGACCATTTTTTCTAATTTTAAAAGTGAAATATGAAAATAAAAAAAACTAGATTTTAGATTTTTTTTTTTGGCTGATTGAAGACTTATAGATTAAACAAACGAGTGGTACTAGGCAAAAGAGTAGTACTATGCTTATTTCATATCCAGGAATAAATGTTGACTTTTCCAATACTTTTTCTAAGTATGTGTCGATTTCTGAATATAATTGAACTAATACCTCATCCCCGTATTCCAATCTCACTCTTATTGGTTTATTAATTAATGAGATATTTAGCATTGTTGTTCCGTTTATCCATATCCATTCATTATGTGTGAGTCCATTAGAATTATAAATTAGAAGTTGAACTTGTTGAGAGTAGATATAATCATTTAAGGGTTCATTAAGATCATCAATTGTAAGCTGTAAGATTTGTTGATTTCCATCATAAATACATTCAAGAAAATTATATTTTGGAAGATATGGATTATCAAACCAAGGAAAAAAGAACCAATCCAATGAGGAACCATATGCACTTTCCATAGCTTGTTGTAGATCGGATAACAATGCAATTTTATAAACTTTTTGAGTAAAAAAAAGCCTTAATCCCGTTAAAAATATTGTATTACCAATAGTTCTACGTAGTTTCTCAAATATTAAAGGAGCTTTAGTATAAGCAGTATAATCATAATTATTTGCATTAACAGCCTCATATACAGAAGCATTTATTTTTGATGATAATCCCTCGACAGTATAATAAGTTCTTACTTTGTCGATATATGGAGGATATTGAAAATATTCCCAATTACCATAATTCATTTCTCCATAATAGTCTGTTGACCAGCATACTAACCCTTCATCCAAGAATCCCCAGTCAACTTCGTCATTCCCCACTAAATTATACCACCATTGATGTCCTGTTTCATGTACAATAATTTTTTCTAACCAAAATAGAGGATATTCCCATTCTTCGAGTGATTCTGTAATATAAACTTGGCATGGGTACTCCATTCCTCCATGATGAGTATATTCTTCAACAACATTAAATGTTGGATATGGATATTCGCCAAATGTTTCATTGAAAAGTACTAATGCTTGACTTGCATTATTTAATGCATTATTTTCCCATAGGTATCGAGATTTTGGCAAGTAATAGCTTGTTACATTTACACCGTTTACTATATCAGAATCATAATCAAAATATCTTGAAGCTGAAAACGTAACTTCTCTAACTGGCTGAATTGGATCAAAGTAATAAGTTGTAAAAAATCCAGCGTCTATTTTTTGAACTAATTCTCCTGTGGCAGCAACAACCATTCCCTTAGGTGCATAAATGTAAAAATCATAATAAGCCATATCATAATAGAAAGGATCACCAACCCATAGATAAGGATCTGTATTCCAACCATCATAAATATCATAAACGCAAGGCGTAGGGTAAAAACCCGCGCATTTATAGATACGAGATTGATCAAGATCATTACCATGAGAATTGGAGCGATCGATTCCTCCATCAGGTAAAGTAGCATTGAAATATATCTCAAATTGGATTCGTTGTAAAGGTTCTAATTTTTCCTCTAAATATATCCACATAGTTTGGTTTGCGGGATATTCATCATAAGATAAAGGTGTTTTAGAACTGTCTAATTTATTTACGTTAACTATATCAATTATACCAGGTCTTGAAATGAAATCCATGCCAGATAAATAAATATGAAATGGGAGTTTTGTAAAATTCACTGGATCGTTATTATAGAAATCAACTTTTAAAACTCCTGTTAAGGTCGAAGTGAGTTCATCTAATAGAACGGATAGATTATAGTGAGAGTATTCTTCATCATTCAATGACAATTTAGGGGTTTCGTTAGAATCTCGTTTAGGATTGTTTGGACCTGCAATAGTCTCATTCGAAAATTTTGGAACTTGTTCTATATAAAGGAAGCCATTAATACATAGGTAAAAGAAGATTATTATACAATACAGATGATATTTTGACTTGATTATAAACACCAATACTCATTAGATTTGATTTAAATTACATTTGATTTTTTTATATTTAAAGTTTGATTTCATTTGTTTATATTGTTTAGTTATTCTTACAATTCAATTATAATGGATCTAAGCAATTTTTTTATCTACAATTGAATAATTAGAATATGTGATAATAACTCTTAAAAATTAAAATCCTTCTTAATCACACTTAGCAAACTTCTTATTTAGTATCTCATTAATTGAATTATAAATGGCATTAATGAATTATATTATAAAATGGTAAAAGATGCAGAAAAGTAAGGAAAATTAAGGAGACTTTTTATGAGTGAGAATGAAAATAATCTTGATCAACATGAATTAGACAAAATTCGAATGCGAAAGATGAGAGCATTAATGGAAGCTAAAAAAAGAAAAGAAGCAGCCCAAGAAAGAAATGTTTCAATATATGAAAAAATCGATTTCGTTTTAAAAGTTGTTTTAGCCCCAGATGCATATACATATCTAAATAATCTAAAGGTTAATGAACCCCCTGTGTATCAGAATATTTATAACGAACTTATTAGTCCAGATGTTGTACAAAATATTGATTATTTATTAGTATTAATCCAACAGAGAGGTGGAATCCCGAGAAAAATCCCCCTTGATGCGATTATTTATCTAGAACGGAAAGTAAAAGGTATCAAATCCAAAATACAGGTGAAACGGGGAGACGACATGATGGATTTAAGCTCATTTCTTAGTAAAGATTGATAAATTTTTTAAACAAATTCAATTAGTGTTAGAAAAATTTACTGTTCTCTTCCAGAGATTATTGCTACTACTTCCCATTCATTATTTGGAAGAGGATTTGCGGAGATGTCGAAAAATTGAAAAGCAAAAGGTCTACCAAAAATTTGCTCCACCATAAAACCAAAGGAGCTTATTGCAAATATAAAAATTCTCTTTAAAATGGATTCTGTGTTTCCACTAATATTTAATTGTTTCATCACATCTTCTACAATTACAATTTCTTTATAAATATAATGATATTTAAAGACTAATTTAAAGTCGACAGGGGTTGGTGCTTCAGGATCTGAGTATGATAAACCCTTCTTTCGAAAATGAAAAGATGTATTTAAATAAAAAGAAAATATTTCTTCATGATGATCTGTTAAGAGATGAGAAATGCGAGAACGGTCTTTGTATTGAGGCCAATAATTTTTCATCAATTCCAAAAGCCTAGGATAATTCTTATATTTATTTTCGCTCTCTTTTTTTAAATAATTAAGCAATCGGTTCTTAAGCGGTTTAAACTCAGATTCACGACCTACTCGTGTTATAAATTTTCGAAAGTTAACACTCATTCTCTTAAGATGAAATATGATTCTATATGAACAATATATTTTTCATTTATTTTTTTCTATGATATTTTGATAATACAAGTTCTAATATTTATTACTACTTTTTTTTAAAACTTATCATTTATTACCTAGAATAATAAAAGAGAAATGTAATTTACATTAATATAAATAATAGGATTGTTCATTAAATTACGATTATGATTGAGAAAGTCGGACTTATCTATACAGATGAATATCAAAGATACAATTTCGGCAGAGATCATCCTTTAAGACCCTTAAGACTTAAGTTAACGTATAGCTTAATGGAAAAATTGAAGCTCTTAAAACATCAAAGACTTATAATTATGAAACCTCGATTAGCTACAAAACAAGAAATTGAAAGCCTGCATTCACCAGAATATGTTAAAGTCGTCAAAAAATTAAGTGAGAATCCTAAAGATAACAGTGTTATTCCATATCGTTATGGTTTAGGTCCTGGAGATAATCCTATTTTTAAAGGAATGTATGAAGCATCTGCTTTAGTATGTGGTGCCTCATTAAATACTGCTGAAGCTGTTTGGAATAATGAAGAAATTAAAATAGCGTTTAATCCAGCAGGTGGTTTACATCATGCTATGAAAGACAAAGCATCAGGATTCTGTATTTTTAATGACATTGGAGTAGCTATCAATCATCTCAAGAAATTAAAAAAAGATATCAAAATTGCTTATTTAGATATTGATTGCCATCATGGAGATGGTGTTCAGTGGCTATTTTATGATGATCCTAATGTATTAACAATTTCGTATCATCAAGATGGTAGATTTCTCTTTCCAGGGACGGGGAGTATTAATGAGACCGGAGAAGGGAAAGGAAAGGGCTTTTCTATAAATTTTCCGCTATTACCTGGAACTTATAATAAATCTTTTATAAATCTATTCAGAAAAACTGCTCCAAAAATATTAGAAGCTTATGCTCCAGATATTTTAATCACACAACTTGGGGTTGATACATATTTTGATGATCCCCTAACTCAAATGGGTTTTTCTCTAGCAGTTTACAGAGATATTGCTCAAACAATGAAAACAAGTGCACGTGAGTATTGTCAAAACAAGTGGGTAGCACTAGGTGGTGGAGGTTATCTGATGACCGTAGTCCCAAGAGCATGGACTATATTCTTGGCCAGAATGTTAGATGTGGAATTAAACAATGAACTACCAGATAGTTGGATAAAAGAAGCTAAAGAAGATGCTCCTTATGAAGATACGCCTTATTTATTATGGGATCGAGGTGAAAAGGTAGATGTTCAGATGCTTTCTCATCCCGAAATTGCAATGAAAATTATCGACTATACAAAATCTCTAATAGAAATCGCAAATGAGAAATATATTCCTTATCTAAGTAGAACTTAAGATTATTCAATTAATGTTATTTTGGCTTTAAAATAAGTTTTTAATAAAAATTTATTAATCCATTTACCTGTCTTCATTTATTTTCAACGGAAAATTTATATTCCCTAAGATAGAGATAAAGCTTTATCCAGGCAAATGTCCAATCTTGTATTAACTCATAGTACAAAATCTGAATCTTTTTATCATAAAGCAATCAAAAGATTGATGTTTAGATACATTTCAGAAAATAGTAAAAATATTGTAGAAAAATCCATTGAAAAATTCATAGGAAACAAAAGAGCAGATGTTTATTTCAGGTTGAATTCTGGTAAGCAAATTGTCATAGAAGTTCAGAATTCAAATATCACAGTAAAAGAAATAATTGGTCGAACTGAACATTATACCAAGAATGGAATACATGTATTGTGGATCCTCTATGGACAGGGTACCTGTGTTGCCTCACCTAAATTTCCTGAAGATAAAAAGAATGTTAAAATCAGTATGGTTGAAAATTTCTTTCATAGAATGTATGGTGGACGAGTATATTATGCCAATATAAATTTCCATAAAGATAAAACTACTATATCAGTTCCTTTTGCCTTACATTTTTCTCTTTCTTCGATCAAAAAGTATCGAAAAGTTTTCCGATCTAAATTTGAGAGTTATTATATCAAAGATGTTAATTTTACCAATATTCCGAGTTGGAATCTACTTTGTGTTAAATACAATGATTTTTATATTGCTAGGTTTTATGATAAACATGTAAAACGAGTATTAAAAGATAAAATTTCCATGTTTTTAATAAAAAAAAAAGATCGGAATTGCAATAATTGTAGAATTAAATTTAAGAACTTTCGAAAATGTAACGTAGCTAAGAGCTGTAAAATTAGATATTACAAAGATAAGAAACTAATAAAGTTAATTTTAGTTAAGTTTTCTAATAAATATGGAAAACCTATAATTATTGAGTCATTATTTGAGCTGATAAAGGAAAGGAAATTAAATATTGATAAGAAATCTATTTAGAAAAATTTGTCATTTTTTTCATGTGAAAAAAAAGGAAATCCTTAAATACTAGTTTTTGATGAACATTAAATGTAAAACAAAAAAAGATCGGAACATCATGATAGTAAAATATATTCTTATACCTAAGGCCGTTGAATCGGCTAAATACCTCAACCCTTAACCCTGTTATTAGATAAATACGTCTCCTCTTTTTGCAATTTTGAATATCATGGTTTCCGACTTTTTCTCTTCCTTCTTATAATTCTCCTCGATAAATTATTTTATTTATGAAGTTTTTTTGTTTTATAGCTCTTCTGTATTTTTTTTATTTGAAGTTTTAATTAAGAAAAAGCCTTTATTAGATTACAATTGGGTCTTTTGGTACATATGTTACTTGTTCGCATTTTTCTTTCCCAATAATGACATCGTCTTCTAGCCGAATTCCCCATTTGCCAATCCAATAGAGCCCAGGTTCATTTGTATATACCATATTCTCTTTAAGTTTAGTGTTTTCAGGGGCTTTCCAGCTTACTCGAGGACCAACATCATGAGCTTCGAAACCCAGTGTGTGTCCAAAACCATGAAAATATAATTTCTCATGATCATAACCTTTTTCAGCTAAGTATTCCCGACATTTTATAGCTGGTAATCGACATGAAGTATCATCAATATAATATTTATTAGCAATTTCTTTAGCCTCATAAAGTGTATTATAAGCATCTATAAATTCTTTTGGCGGATTATTACCCACCCAGTAAGTCCAAGTAATATCTGAGCACATATCATCAATTTGCATACCAGTATCGATTAAAAGAGGCCCAAGATTTATTTTTTTGCTAGAAGTATTATGATGAGGGTCAGCAGAATGTTCTCCAGCGCCTACTATTGCAGGAAAAGCGGGTTTACCTACTTTTGCATATTCATATTCTAATTTTGCCATTACTTCTCGTTCTGTCATGCCCACTTTTGTCATATCTGGTATTTTTTCTAGCAGTTCAATATTAGCTTTACATACATTCCGCAAATCTTTTAATTCTTCTGATGATTTAACGCTTCTAAGTTCATAGATTATGGGAGCCGCTGAGATAAAATCTGTATTTGGTACTAACTTTTGTAATGCTTTATGAGTTCCGAATGGTATGTAATCAGCATATGAAGTTGTATTTTCCTCAAAAATATTCTCTCCAAAATCAAGAGCTATCTTGGGTTTATTAATTATAGGTTTTAATTTTTCCATAAATTCACTTGTAGAATTAAACGGAAGTACTTCTGCGTCTACTCCCTTTTTCTTAAGAGACTTTTTAACCATATTTGCTTCCATAACTACGGGGAGAACTTTATGATTCCCATCGGCAGCAATAAAAATTGCGTGAAGAGCGTGAGAACCAACACCTAATAAATACCGAGAATGAATATCATTATCTTCATTACAGATGATTAGCCAACCATCTCCATTTATTTCTTGGAGTATTTGCTGAGCTTTTTCAAATTTATTCATAATTCAAATCATTAAATGGTTTTTAATTAAGTTTATTAAAATACTATGGTATTGATTTAATTAACCAAACGTTTTTGTAATTACAATTTTAGGGAATTAATAGTTATAGCATATTACAAAAGACAAAGAAATATTATTACAAATTTCTTATTTTTTAAGTATATAGAATAATAAAAATATTTATTTTAACTAAGTTCATTAATTATTAAGAATTAACAAAATTTTCAAAAAGGTTAAGAATTGAAATGTCAGAGGTAAAAAAGATCCAATTAAGTACTGGTACGGATGTAGAATTTGATAAGAATGCGCCAAGTACTCTTTTTGAGCTGATAATTAGCGAGATTTTAATTCCAAAATACAAGGAAAATGCTGATTGGAACCTAAGTTTAAATATTATCATCGAAGAGATGAATAATCTTATAATTAAGTATGATTTAACTCCCAAGTTAAAATTAGGCTTACTTAATAAAGTTGAAGAACATTTAGATAAAGATATTGAGGAATTAACAGGTGTAGACAAAATTGAGATATTATTTTTAAATATGGATGATTACGTTGAAGACATAAAAAAATTAATACTTGCTGGGAAGGATAAAGAAGATCTTCGCACAAGCATGGCTCAGATGGTTATGCCGTTAACGCTTTTTGAACTATCAGAACTTTTTATTTATTTGGGGAAAAGAACATTCTTAAAATAAATAATTTTTATCTTTTTTTAGACGCTTCAAATTCCTCATTTTCTTAAAGTTGTGATTGGCCTACTCTGTAAAGTATAAATCTTATCGTCCTCTATTGCCCACTCAATATCTTGAGGATAATTGAGCCGTTTTTCAAGTTTTAATCCAAGTTTATAGAGTTTAAAGAGCTGTGATTCACTTAAAGAACAATATTCTTTTAATTTTTGTTCTGTTGGAATTAAAATTGTAGAAGATCCTTCAGGGTTAAGAATGGATGTCTTTTCTTTTTCTCCAATAACATTTTTAATAATATTGAACTTTTTTTTATTCAAAATTATCATATCTGGTATAATTAAATTACTCGTTATTGTCTCGCCAAGACCCCAGGTGGAGTTTATTAACATTTCATCTATATCGTTATTTATGACATTAACAGTAAATAATACACCTGAAACATGGGATTTAATCATTTTTTGAATTATTACTGCCATCTGTAATTCATTTAATGAGATTTTAATGTTATTTTTTCTCATTTGTAGGATATACAGTAATGAATTAGGAGAAAATAAAGAAATCCAGCAATTTTTTATATCTCCTAGTATCTCTTCTAATGTAATTATATTTAAATAGCTTTCCGCCTGTCCAGCAAATGAAAAATTGCTTGTATCTTCAATATTTGCTGAAGACCTAACAGAAAAAGAAACTTTCTCTCCAATTTTCTTAGATAAATCAGTGAATCCCTTTTTAATTTCTTCTATTATTTCATTGGGGATTTTAGAAGTTAGGAAGAGGTTTTTAATTTTGGAAGAGAGAGCTATTACCTCTTTTGGTTTATAATTACTCCCAAGTGTATTATAAATTTCTTTTTTTAAAGGAGAATCTTTAATAAATTTCTTATACGCAATACTATTTACAATAAAGCCAGGAGGAACTCTTATACCAAGTTTTAGTATTTTAACTAAGTTAGAACCTTTCCCACCGTATAGGTTAGGATTGGGTAATGCTCTATTTAACGCTTCCACATAAGTCATATTTTAACCAAATCTAATCTTACACGCGTTATTTATGTTTTAATCCAGTAAATATAAGATACCTTTATTTTCTCCATCATGCATAATTTTACCCATCCTTCCAGTTAAAGATGATATATCTTTCGTTGAAAATTTTATACCCATGATACAGGGTAAATTAAATTCTCTTGAAATAATAGCCAAATGTGAACCAGCTGAACCTTTAGTACATACAGTTCCAACTAAGTCTGAGAGAATTGGACTAAGTGTCGTAATTCCGGCATCTTCTACGATGCTAATTTTTCCAGAAGCCTTATCAAATAGATTGATAACATCTTCAATAGTCTGAATATAGACTAGCTCGCCTGTAACTTCAGATTTCGATGAACAAGATAAACCTATACCAATTTTTTCCATGAGTAGTGTCCAGAAGAAATCCTAATTAATTGTTATCAATTGATTTTTAATTTCTTATATATTACTTAAATTTTATTAAAACTGTGAGAATCGGTCATTAACTATAAATACAATTACGTTGAAATTAATAATCAATTACTATTAATTATATATCATAATAAAATGAATGTTAAAGAAGCTAATGAAATTATTGCTCACGCCTCTGAATTATTAGATTATCAAGTTTCCAAAAGAGGTCTTCTAGAATCACAATTATTTCCTGTTACTGCTTATATTTGTGTATCTTTTTATAATAGTTATGATATTCTTTATGATATATTAAAAAGAGTATCAGAAAAAACTACTCCAGAAAAGATCGGAAAAGAGAGTCGGAAAATACTATCAGAAATCCAAGCACTCAGTATCTTTTATATACCTCTATATTATATGGCAGGTCGAATGGGAGAAATCTACAGAAATAATGAAGATCCAAAAAGTGAAAGTGAGGAAAGAAGAAAACAAACGATGTTCATTCTTGATTTCTGGAAAAGATTAGCATCTTCTTATTTCCCCAATGGTAAATTATCTGTAAATGATTCGGATAAAAAAAATATTGCTTTAGATCAATCAGATATTGATTGGACATTAAGTCGTATTGTAGATGTTACTAAAGAACAAGCTATAAAAATTAAAAGAACGATAGCAAATTTAGAATTAGTTTCCTATATAGATGAGTGCGAAGCGAGAGCGAAATTATGTGATCACGGACCATATCAAGTTAATGAAAATGAAATTTTAGTTTTTCGAGAAATATTACATCTATATGATGGAGGTAAACCTCATTTTTCTTGGTCTGCAACTGAAGCAAAATCACCGTATACAAACGTTGCATTTGTTTTTCGTTTAAAAGATGTTGAAATTGAATTAGATGAATTTGTGTCTCTAGAATCTACACCCATTGATTTCACAGAGAATATAACAGGAGTCGCATTGCTTACCAGAGAAGGAAAGGATATTATCCCACTAAATTTTGAGGTTTTAGACGAGTTTAACGATTATGCCATAAGAGCAAATAAGGAGTTATTTTTGAAATTTTCTAAATGGGATAGAAGACAGAGATTAATTGCTGGGGCTTATGCATATTGTTATGGATATGCTAGATATACAGATTTTGTAGGTATAACAGATGAGATAAATTGGGATTTAACTGAAAGAACAATGAACAAGTATATCCCAGAATTTATGGAAAGTGATTTTGATCAAGGGATTCCAAGATTTTTTCGAGGTAGAGGAAAGAAGAAAAGAGAGGGCCCTTCACTTTACTTATTACCCGAGGATTAACAGCAATGAATTCAAACAACACAAATTCAACTTTAACTGATGCAGATGAGCTTCTTCATGAACCAACTAGCGAACCAAAATGGAGAGAATCTTATTATTTTAATTGGGTCGATCTCCAAAATGAAATTTCTGGTTTTTCTACAATAGGGATAGTACCTAATGAAAATCGACGAGAATTTGTATTTTTACTATTTCTAAAAGGAAGAAATGAAGTATATTATAAAGAACCACCACTTCTTCAATACGAGGATAATATTAGTACAATGCTCACAGAAAAAAAACTCTCTTACAAACTAATTGAACCATTTAAAATTTGGCAAATTGAATATAACTCTCGTAAGTTAAAATTTAACATTACATTTGAAACTAGATTTCCTACATATACATTTGGAATTGACTCTTCTGCATCATGGCACCAACATTTTGAAGCATCAGGTATAGTAAAAGGAAATTTAATTTCGAAAAATAATACAAATATACAGATTAATGGGTATGGGCAACGCGATAAGAGCTGGGGGTATCGCGATTGGCATCAATTTGATAAATGGTATGCAGGTCATTTTCAATTCAAAGACTGGTCGTGTACATTTCGAAAAGATTATTTTGGGAACTTAATTGATTTATCAGGCCATACTTCAACTAAAGATGGAAATGTATCTCTTTTTACATTGGAGATTGAAACTATAAATGATAATGACCAATTTAATAGTCCTCTTTCAACTACATATTACATTAACGATGTTAAAGGTAATTCATTTACAATAAAAGCTGAGAGAATTAAAAGGGATTCATTTATAAGATTTGCAAGGAATTTTCAAGGTGGATACACTGAACTTTTTGAACAGATGGTAATAATGAAAAATTTAGAAACTGGTGAAATTGGATCAGGTATGATGGAACATTTACGTACTTTTAAGTCAGAAAAATGAGTACTAATTCTTAAAATTAAAAGTTTTAAATAATTTTACATTTAATCTAAAACAATGTATGATAATTTTCGAGAAACTTAGGAGATAATAAAAATGTGTAAATGGTGTATGAAACATGGAATAGGTCAGAAATGGTATATGAACGCTAAAAATTATTCAAATCAACTTGCTGATGAACACAATCTTCAAGAATATCTTACAGAACAGTGGATGAATTTTGAAGCCGTATACATACGAAAAATTGCGGGATTATCTTCTAAAGGCTTGGGCTACAAATTACAAATGCCGATTATTGGAAAAGTTCTTCGTTGGGCTGTTGAGCGAATGATACACGGAACAGTGAAACATCCAAATCCTATAAGGGCAGATGGACATATAGGACAAGTTATTCCTATGGAAGATGCCCAAATAATTCTTTCAGAACTAGCAGCAGAACCTATAGTTGAAACGTATTGCATGTGTCGAAAGATGCAAAGAGGTGTAAATTATCAGTGTTGTATTAATTTTGGAGTACTTTCAGAAATTTTAGAAAAGCTTCCAAGATTTATACCGAAAGAGAGGACACATAGGATATCGCGGGAAGAAGCTATGGAAAGAATAGAACAGCATAATAAAAATGGATTAGTATCTACTGTATGGTATCAACCTTTTCCTTACATAAATGCTATATGTAATTGTGAAAGTCCTGAATGTGGTGCTTTACGCTTAAGAAATGATTTTGATCTAATGATTATGTCTAAAGCAGAATATATAATTGATTTAGATCAAGATAAATGTCAGGGTTCAAAGCAATGTGTTGCAATGTGTCAATGGAGTGCTATACGGTATATCCCATCTATTAAAAGGGTAATAATTGATTACAATAAGTGTTTTGGATGTGGTGTTTGTCGTCATGCTTGTGAACATGACGCTCTTAAACTAATACCAAGGAAAGAATTTCATGGATTTAATGGACATTTTTAGGTGGTAGTATGGGAAAAACTAAAATTAAAATTGATTATTCAAAATGTGGCCCTAAGGGGAACGTTGATCCAAGAGATTGTGCCAAATGTCTTAATGTTTGTGATCCTTGTGTGTTTTTAAGACATGAGGATTTAAAATATAAAGAAAAAAATAAATATGATCCTCAACATTGGAAGATAACAGCAATTTGGCCGTCAGTTTGTACACGTTGTTATAAATGTGTGGAAATATGTCCTGAAAATGCAATAAGTATAAAATGGTAAAAAAATTCACTATTTTCTCTAATAAAATCCTAATCTATACTTGCTTCTTTTGCTGTTTTATAAAGATAATCGAAGTAATACAAGGAAGCAGGTCCGAAAGCAACGTGATCTGTCAAAACGCCAAAATAAGACATTTTTTTTGGAAAGAAACTTTCGGAAAGCACAATAAAGGCATCTTCCCCTTCATCAATAATTACTGCGCTTCCGAAGATTTGATCTCTCCATCTTATTTCGCAAAGAGATCTATATTTTTCAATCAAGGGTTGGAATTTTTTATCTTCTAAAGCTTCAGCCTCTACGAGAAGTCTCAAATCAGTTACTCCTCGTGCTCTTGCTTTTTTTATATCATCATAAAATGCTTCTAAAAATTCATATTTAGTAGAAACAATATATATAGATGTTTTTGCTAAATTAATTAAAGATAAGGCTTTATTAATGCATACATCCCTTCCACGATGAATATAAAGTGCAATTTTAATTGGAGTATCATGAGATTCATAAATTGGTGTTAAGGTATGGATGATTTTGCTCGAATGTTCATTAAAATTATCACTATATTGCTTCTTCGCAATGACTAAAGCCTCATCAGGACTTTTAGCAAAATATCTACTGGGACGTGATTCTTCCTCCTTAATTATCCACAATTTATCTTTCTCAAGTTGAGTTAGAATATTATATATTCTTGAATATGGAACGCCAGATGCTTCAGAAAGTTCTCTAGCATCCATAGGTCCTTTGCTTATCAAGGTGAGATATATCGAAATCTCATAATCAGTAAGACCAATGGATCTTAAAGATACTTTTACATTTTCTGGGATTTCTTTTGACATTATATTTCTCTTTCTATTATTTTTATGCTGTAATTAAAGAATTTATGGATAAATAAGAATATTAATATTATTTTTATTTAAGATAATTACAACTCTCTAGTGTTGTTAAAGAGAAAAAAGAGTGATTCATGTACTTATGATTAATCATCTTAACCTTTTTTCTTAGAAGTAACGTTATATCGAGTTTTTTTGGTATTTCATTATACTCAGATAATTTAAGGTTTTTTTTGTCATTTTCTTTTTCGAATTAAGACAAAATCTTCAAAATATGTTAAAATTTATAACAAGAATATCTCTCTTAATTGATTTAAAGGATAGTCTTATATAATTATTGAAAAAAGAAAAATAATACTTAAATATTAATAGATTGATAAATCTCTATACTGAATTTTAGACATGGGTTATAAGAGGATAGTCTTATATAATTATTGAAAAAAGAAAAATAATACTTAAATATTAATAGATTGATAAATTTCTATACTGAATTTTAGACATGGGTTATAAGATTATAAACAAAATTTTGCAAAAAAAGAATAAAATTGTAGTTTTAATTAAAGAAAATTTGATAAATGAATAAGTACATTTAGTGATTAAGAAATATATTTTTTAAAAAGAATAAAAAAAAATCAATTTGTGATCTTATGGATATTGTCGATCTTAAAATATTGGAGTTATTAAAAGAAAATAGCCGGATGTCATTTAATGATATTTCTCAAAATGTTGGGAAAACTGAGGCAACTATAAGAAGGAGAGTTAAAAAATTAACAGAAGAGGGAATTATTAAAAGATTTACAATAGATTTTAATATTGATAATAAGCCACGTACGAGAGCTACTGTAAAAGTTGAACCTGATTTCAAAGAGATTAAGAGAATTTTAAAAGAATTACTAGAAATTGAAGAAATTACTAATATTTGGAGACTTTCAGGTGATTGTGGACTATTTATGAAAGTTGAGATACCTTCTATCGAACAGTTTAATCCATTAATTGAAGAAAAGATTTCTCAGATAAAAGGAGTAAAGATCGTGGAAACTTGCTTTATAACTGATGTGATAAAATAATACTCTTCAAAATATATATCAATTGTGAATCATCAGAATCAACTTAAACTCAAGTTAGGTAATGAAGTTAAATTTATAGATTTTTTACCTCTTTTATTTTTGTAAAAGTTTTGAAAGAATATCAATTCTTTTCTTTGTCTTCTTTAAATCACTTTGAAGTTTTTTTGAACGTTTTACGTATTCAGCTTCATTCAATTTTCCTGAAGTGTGTTTTTTATCAATGAATTTTAATAAATCCTGAACAGAAGTTAATTTTGTTTCTAAACCTTTTTTTTCATTTTTTAATTCGTTTTTAGTTTTATCCTTCGTTTTAAGTTTAGGGGGTGGTTTTAAAGTTTTTTCTGAGTCAATATCATCCTTTTCTAAGCTTTTTGGTTTTGTTGGTAAAGCCGTCAACGTTGTATCTTCTAAATCTTCAAAAATATGCTTTTTAACTTTATCAGCTTCTTGAGAAAGATCTATATCTTCTTGTTCTGTTGATTGTAATTTTTGAGAATCATCAGAGCTTTGAATAGTATCTGATTTTTCAAGCCCAAAAACATCTGTATCGGCTCCCACTGTTTTTTCTACTAATATGTCAATCGTAGATTTTATTACGTTAATTTGATTTTGAAATATTTTTAATAACTCTACTAATTCACTTTTTTTAGAAATTTTCATTGAAAAATCAATATCTATTGATCTTTTGTCTGTGGGGATAGTAGATGGGACTATGTATTGTTCTACTGATATTTTGGACGAATCAAGAGGGACTTGAGTAGTAGGTATTGGCATATCAGCGTTTGCTCTTAATTCTATACGATAATCAGAAAGAAGCCATTGAAAAATATTCAATGCTAATTGTGGGTTGTCTTTGCATTGAAATCCTCCTCCTACTTTATCTCTAAACATTTCATAACTCCCAATACAACAAACTCTTCCTTTCTCAGTCTCTGAGACACAGATAAGAGGACAAGAGAATGGTTCTGAAGTTTCATTTGAATCTGCTAATGAAAAAGCACCGCTTCCAATAATAGAAAGAGAAGAACCTGATCTATAACATAATGAGCCAATATCTGCAGTTATAGGATGTGGTATATTAAAAGAAGAAATTAAAGGAATATTCTCTAATCCTAAGTTTATCCTCTCATCTAAAACCTGATCATTTTCAAAAGCAATTCCAAATTGATCCGAGATTTCAGATAGATTACTCCCACGTCCCCTGTCTCCGCCAGCATGAGATAATAACAGTAAACCTCCACCAGAATTTTTAACCCAGCTTACTATTGCTCTAATTTCAAGGGAGGAGATTCTGGCAAAATCAGGGCATACAAAAACAAGAATATCATATGGTGATAAGGATTCTTCTGTAATTGGCACTTCCAAAAAATTATAGCACATAAAATCATTTGAATTTAAATAATCTCGAAGTTCAGTGAAATTTTCATCAATTTTGCCCCTTGGTTTATGAGAGATATCAAAAGCAATATGATATGGCATTATTTATCATTAAAAGACTATTTTTTATTTTTAAATTATTCAATTTCTTGTAATTACTATGTAGTATTTTAATATTTCTATAATTAATATTTAACTATATTATATAGAAGTTATAACTCACTTTTTTCAAATTCTAATACAAAAACACATAATAATAATTAATATGAGCTTTTATCTCCGATAATCAAATTATTTTTGCAGATCATATCAACTTTCACATCGCTACCAATAATTGAATTTTTTGATATAATATTATTAAGATGAGCTCTTGATTCAATAACACTGTTTTCTAAAATACAATTCTCAATATATGAATCATCACCTATAGAAATATATGGTCCTATAACAGAGTTTATTATTTTTGTATTTTTTCCGATGTAAAATGGATTTTTTAAGTACGATTTCTCTACAGTAATATTCAAACTCTGAAAATCTTCTCTTTTTACAGAATGTGTTTCCAATAGAAAGCGATTCCCATTTAATATTTCAGAAGGTCTTCCAAAATCAACAATTCCTTGTTTATGAACAACAGCGGCGATCTTGAATCCATCTTTTACAAGATCTTGTAAACTTTCAGTCAAGTAGATTTCTCCGGAATCCTCTGTTCTTTGATCTAAATATTTCTTAAGATGATTAAATAATGCAAATGTAGCTTCATTTGAAAATGCGTATATCCCAGCAATAGCTAAGTTTGAAACAAATTCTTTTGGTTTTTCAACTAATTTCTGAATAAGATTATTTTCATCCACCTCTACAACACCATATGAGCTAGCATCCTCTTCAGGCACTTCCATGACTGTTAATATTCCATCTACATCAGCATCATAATAACGATACATTAGATAAGAATATTCATCAATTGAAATCATATCACTTAAGAAAATTAAACTTCCCTCTCGTTTGTCTTCTTCTTTAGTTTTAATTTCTTTCTTTTCAAATCTTTCATTTGCTAAGTATACAGCTTCTCCAAGCCCCCAATAATATGGTACATTATCCTTATATCCTCTTGGGATTTGTTCCACGAATGACAGTAAGAATTTATCACTATAATTCTCCTTTATATAATCCATAATCTGTCTCTTCTTGTAACCAACAATTAGAATTAACTCAGTATCAGGATCAAATGTATTGGTAAATTTTTCTAATATATGATCTAAGACTGTTTTACCAGCAACCCTGATAAAGGCTTTGGGCTTACTTAATGTAAACGGCCTTAATCGAGACCCTATTCCCGCTATTGGCGCGATAATTTTCATTATTGAGAGATTTTAAGTTAATTATTAGAATTTTATAAAGCATTAGTAAAATTTAGATTCATCATTATCAAAAACCCTTTGTAAATGTCCAAAAAGGAAATCTAAACCTCTTTCTTCTCTAGTTGAGCACGGAACTAATTCACTTGTAGATCCCATCTGAATAAAAACTTCTGAAAGTAACATTGATAGCTCTCTAATTAACCCTTTTTCTCTTTCGTTTGTGGAATCTGCTAATGCTTGAAAATCTTGACTCCAATTTATAATCATATCGATTTGATTATCATCAATAAGATCTGTTTTTGATAGTATATTGATTAGAGGTATTCTTTGAAATCTAAATTGCACGGATGCAGCAAGAAGTAATGTTGAAATAAATCCATTAGGACGAAGTACAAAATTGGAATCAAATAAAAAACTGACAGATCTTTGAATATCTCCAAAACCTAAAGTACTAGCTATCAAAGGACCCGTTTCTCTAAACGCAAAAAGCTCCAGTTGACCAGCTGTATCTACAAATATCCAATCAGGATTATATTCATCAATTTCATCCTTTAAATCATCTAAATAATTAACCATTAAATCTGAAGCCAGGATAAGGCCTCCATTTGGCCCTAGTGCATATTCATCCATAATTTCCTCAAGGATTATATAGTCTCTGATGTCAATATCTGGAGTATAAGGCATAACTCTTACTCCAGGGTCTAAATTCAATGTAATTGCCGATATATCGGGATTTCGATTTACAACATACTCTTTAATCTCTCCTGTAAGAGTACTTTTACCACTTCCTGCTGTTCCTATAAAGTAATTCAATAAAATTTTAGAAAACCTCAATTACGAGATGATTTTTGTATATGTGAGTATGAGAAGGTAATTAAAGATTGTTCATTAAGTAATCGATTTCAATTCTTAAAAATTTGATAGGAGATATAATTTTAGTGATTAAATAAAATTTTATTTATTTTTTAGGCGGTTTCAAATTTTCTAAAAGAATTTCTTTATCTTGTTGCTTTTTCAATCTTTTAATTTGATTTTTTATCGCATCTTCTTCCTTTTTCATTAATTCCTCATCATCGAGTATCATTGCTTTTAATTCTTCATTCGATAATGGTTTTAGTATATCTTTAATGTTAAATTCAGAATTCTCACTTTTATTTTCATTAAAAATTGATTTCATTTCTTTAATTACCATTAATTTATTAGATGTCATCTGTCCTTGTATCAAGGCTGGTTTTGTAGGTCCTTTAATTCTCTCAATTCCTGGATCAGATCCCCCTCTAATTGGCCCTGAAGGCAAATATTGAATATTTGTTTGAGGTATATTTTGAAATGATAAAGATAAGTTCTGCAATGCTTGCTCAATTCTTTTTAAAGTTTTATTACCTTCATTAATTAAGCATGAGAGAGAATTTTCTTCAGAAGAACTTTCAAATTTGCTTTTTTGATATATCAATGTTCTTTTTTCTTTATTCTCATGAATACTAGTCTTTATTTCCTGAAATATTTTTTCCTGTGTGATTTTACCTTTAAAGTTTCTTTTTGATTGTAAATCTTCAAATTCAAATCCACTATAACAATCTTCGTTAGCCCAAATATCAGATATTCTGTAGCTTTCTTCAAAATAATATTGAAATCGTTGACCAGAGTATAGAAAAACTGTCACTCGCAGTATTTTAATTTGCAACTCATCAATATTGAACAACTCATCCATTTCAATTGAAAATGATAAAGTATCAGAGGAATGGTATAATCTTTTAATAGCAATTAGATAGGGTGGTTGTTTATGAAATATTTCTTGTTTTGAAATTTCAAAATGTAATATTAATCGTTTAATTTTTTCAGGAAGAAATAGGAGTTGTTCTTCTTCATTTTTTTTGAATTCCAAAAATAATTTATTATTATCGTCCCAAAAAATTTGGAACATTTCCATTTTGATATTGAACCTTTAAATTTTTGATTTATACTTACAATTTGATATATCTACCAGTTGAATTCAATCATTAATTTAAAATGTGGCGAGTTAAGTAATTTAATGATTTACCTCAACTAACCGACTAAAATCAAATAAAGAACATAGAAATTAAGCTATTTGGATTTTTTTAACTTAGATAAATAATAAATTGGTCTTTTCATTTTTCTTTTAAAATATTCAATCTCTTCTTGTGAGTGGTCTCCAATATATCCATTAACATCTAAAACTATAATAGCATCTTGATAATGTAATTTTCTTAAAGCAATTTTTTGTAAATTATCCCACTCTTCAGTAGAAAATCTATTTTTGTTTAAGAGACCATCAACAGAACAAATAGAGACTATTTTATTATAAATTATTTGTAAAATAGATTCAATTTTAATAAAATAATCTTTAAATTTTATAGATCCAACTAGATATATTTTAGATTCTTGTATTTTTGAAAAATCAAATTCCTTGAATTCATGCAAGAAATTCTTATTTAATCGTTCTTTTTCCATAATATAAAATAATCTGAATTATTTTTTAAGTTTCACATGGAATTAAACACGGTTTACTTAGCAGAAAATCTAGAATTTTTAAGAAAATTGGATTCTAATAAGATTGATTTAATTTACATTGATCCTCCCTTTTTTAGTGGAGTAGATTATAAGGAATTTTCTGATTTATGGAACTCCCTAAATGAGTATTTAAATTTTATGATGGTAAGAATTAAAGAAATGCACCGGGTTCTTAAAGAAATTGGAAGTTTTTATTGTCATTGTGATTCAAATGCAGTTTTTGAATTAAAAATTTTATGCGATAAAGTTTTTGGACGAAAATCTTTTAGAAGAGAAATTATTTGGAACGTAGGAAGTGTTTCAGGATTTAAAAGCCAAGTAAAAGGCTGGGTTCGGCAACATGATACAATTTTGTATTACATAAAATCAGATAATTTTACCTTCAACAAACAGTTTACTCCCTATAAAGAAGAATATATTAAAAAAATGTTTCGGTACAGGGATGAGAACGGACGTCTTTATAGAAAAAGGCGAGGAGGAAAACAATACTTAGACGAAAAACCCGGTAATTTAGTAGGGGATGTGTGGAATGATATCTATTCATTTCAAACAACCACTAGATCAAAAGAATATCTTAGTTATCCAACTCAGAAACCAAAAAAATTATTAGAACGTATTATCTTAGCTTCCTCCAATGAAGGAGATCTTATAGCAGACTTTTTTTGTGGAACGGGAACAACTTTAGCTGCCGCCAAAAAATTAAATAGAAAGTGGATTGGGGTAGATAATAATCCAAAAGCAATTGAATTATGTAAGGAAAGGCTAAATATAGTCTGAATTAATTTTTATTGTAATCCAATAAAGGTAGTGTTAATCTCTTTCTACGATCACGGAACTAATTCCAAGCCATTCTTTTGCTTCTTCCAAGTTTTTTACTATTTTTCTTTTAGGAGATTCAGCCCTTTCGAATAATATTTGGGCTTCTTTATTTAACACAGGATTTTTTGCGATAATATAAGCTGATCTAATTAATCTCTCATTATTTCTTTTAAGGAATTCTAATATTATTTCAAAAGATTTAAGATTAAGTAAGATAATATCTAAACCATCAACGATTACGGAAAAATTTTTAAATTCTTTTGTTCTTTCTTCAAAATCTTTAATAAATTTTTCTGCAACCGAAGGAGGAAAGGTTCCAAGTACTTTTATAAAAAGGTGATTTTTTCCTATTTTTTCAATTTTATACATAACTAAAAAGTAATATTTTTACTCTTAATATTAATATTTAACAGATTGCTTTATTTTTTTTATCATTTAATATCGATTAATTGAATAGAATAAAATTAAATGGTAAAAGATATTTTATATGTTTATTAATTAGGGATTTCAAACGGGAGAATTTTTTATCTCTATTCTATCTATCAGTTTAGCTTTTTTCCAATCTTTTTTAGAGACTTTCCTAACTGTATTCTTACTCCCACATCCTTCACAATTTGTTTGTTGCTCGTAATGAAAATATCCACATTTCTCACAAACATATGGATAAGTTTTCTTAAATAAATTCCAATCAATTTTAATACAAATTCACCTCGAATTGAATATACTTCAAAAAGAAGAAGAAATTCCACTCTAATTAACTGAATTGTTAAGTTTGATAAGTAAAATTTGATATTTAGTTACAAAAATGAACGATTTAAACGATTTAACTTACTTTCAAAAGGTTATTTTAGAAAATTATAGATAATGATAATTAAAATGAACATAAAATCAAAATTAGTTCTTTTTTAGTATATATTATATTCCTTGAAATTTAATTTTAAAATTTAGAAAAAACCTTTTATTTGGGATCTCTTCTATAGATGAAACTAATCCATTTTTTCAATATAATATGCAATATCGCAAGGTGTTTGAGAATTTTGCATATTATTTGAATAAAACCAATCCATCAATGGAATTATAGCCTTGCGAAATGATTTTCCACTGTCTGTTAGGAAATATTCATGATGAGGGGGGATTTCATCAAATGACTTTCGGTGTATTAGTCCAACAGCTTGCATATCCTTGAGTCTATCAGATAGAACTTTAGAATTTATTCCTCTTAGCACCCTTTTTAATTCGCTAAATCGGATGGATTTATTATTCCCTATTGCATTAATTAATAATAATGCCCATTTTTTACTTATTACATTCATAATTTCACATAATGGACATTTCATTTTTTTAGAATCCACTTAATTTC
>JAZGEW010000072.1:0-4505 GCA_036478875.1 Promethearchaeia archaeon
ATAATTATTTCTCTATTTTTTATATTATCAAAGCAAATGTACTTAAATTATTCAATAAAAAAAAAATAATATCTAATTAGTTATTCATTACCAACTTGAAAGATGGAGATCTTCAATGAAAAATATAATGAAAATAGATGATCTAGTCTTCTTTATTATTAACAGGTTCATTTGTATATTCGAAATTCTTTCTTGAAAATATATATACTTGGCTATTTAATCCAATCCCAGGGTACGGTGTTAGAAGACCATTTTCTTCTTCATTAAACTCTCGGATGGCAGCGATTTCTCCATAGTCTGGATGACCACAAAAACTCCAAATATCATCAAAATAGAAAAGTGTACCACTCTGTAAAATAGGTCTTAACCATCTTAACACTGTTATAGTTGAACTGTAATAATCACAGTCAATATTCACTATTGATGGTGGATACTTGCTCAGTTCAGTTCTAAGTTGAGAAGTTAGAGTTTCTTCAAAATATCCTTTAAAAAAGCGAATGGATCCGCGATTCAAATTAATTCCTCGGCTTTTTACTTTCTTCTCTATTATTGATAAGTCATTAGAAAAAAGACCTTTATGCCACCTTTTGAGATCGTCTTTTGGGCTTTTTTTCTCAGGTAAGCCCTCAAAACTATCAAATCCGAAAATATGGAACGAATCTAGGGATTTTTGTTTGAGACTACAATAAGTTTTCAGCGCTTTAATATACTTCAATAATGTTCCACCCCACCCAACACCAAATTCGTAATAATTTCCCGGTGAAATAAACAAACCCTTTTTCGAACGTTTGTCTTGTGATAACAAAGCTCTATAAAAAAAGGATGTAAGATCATCTCCTTTAATCCATCGAAATCTTAAAAAAAAAAGAATTGTATCAGTAAAGAGCTTGATTTTCGATAGCATTTGAATCAAAATATGATGATTTATACTGTTTCAAGTTATATTAAGTTTTTTTATTTGTTATATATCATAAATGTTATGAAGTTTAAAATGAGTAAGGAGATTTTTAATATACAATCTGGTTAATATTCCATAATAATCTGTTGTATTCTAAAGTGTAAAAAGTATTACGGACTTGCTCTATCCAATAGATTAATCCAATCTTGAATGTAATCCTCGATCTTGATGGTTGGTTTCCATTTCAGCTTAGATAATGTAAATGAGATATCAGCCAATGTTTCTCTCATTTCTCCTTCTCTTGCGGGAATGTAAACTGTTTCATGGTTAAATAATGCAGCTAATTCATTTATTGAAAGATTATTTGATTTAAGTGAAACCAAAATTTTACACGTGATAAGAAAAACCAATTTAAAAGAAATTATTACTTTACTTAATAAAATTTCATTTAATTTAAAATCAATCGAATTTGTTGTTAATAAGTTAGTAAATTTTTTTGAAATAAATTTGTAAATTCGATTAGAAAACATATCTTTTACTTCATTTAGCTGATTAATCATTCCTTTAAAGACTTTAATAAAACAAACTCTTCCTGTTACGAAAATTTTGTTTTCATGTCCACCTTTTTTATATCAAAATTGGTCTATCTTTAAAAAATTTTTACTCGATTCAATTTGGTTTTTTTATGCATAAGATATTTAAATTATTTTGACTAAGAGAGTCTAAAAATCTTATGAGAATATCCCTATCATTAAAAGATTCAAATTTTAGATTTTTATCATCAAGTATGACATAATATTTGTTAAAATATTTATCTAATTCCATAATAAAATGTTGAGCGTTTTTTCCTGTTGATTTTAGAATTCTTAAATTACATTCCGTAAGTAAGTATGATACTTTATTTTTTTCTAACATTTTACCCATACCTTTTAAGGCATTTATTTCTGCGCCTTCTATGTCCATTTTAATAAAAGATATCCTAAAATCTTCATTTAAAAACATATTATCTAATGTTATTGATTCTACATCTATTTGTTTCATCAATTTTTTTGAAATAGACTTAAAAATGCTATGACAACTATGAAATTTTGGATGATGATAAAGTTTAATAATTCCTTCCTCGTTACTAACACATTTATTTATTGAAATAATGTTTCTAACTTTGTTTATTTTAATGTTTTTTTTTAAAAACATAAAACTAGTACGATCTGGCTCAAAAACATAAACTTTTCCATGTATTCCAACTAATTTCGAAGCCATTAATGAAAAGTAACCTATGTTACCTCCAATATCTATAACAGTCATATCTCTCTTTATTAATTTTTTAAAAATATAAGATGATGCCGGCTCATATTCTCCATATCTAATTAAATTATAATATATTAGTGGGTTCCTCACGATAAATTTAATATCATTAAAAATGATAAAATAATTTGATTTAAGCTTTCCAATAATCTTAGTATTTACTCCTCTTATGAATTTCAAAATAAAATTATGAAAATGCATACCAATTGAATATTCAAAAATTTCTTTTTTGAAAATTCTTTTAAAATACGAAAAGTAGATAAAGATTAGTTTGTCTACAAATTTTCTATTGAATATCTGCCTAAATCTTTATTCCGTCATTTATATCCGAAGTTCTAATTAATTTATATTAACTTTTCGATTAAAGATATGATATTTTCTGTAGCTGTTTTTTTTCCACTATAATATGAATATCCTTTAGCAAGGAATTTAAGCTTTTGAGAATATTGTTCGTAAAATTCTTTATCAGAAACTAATTTTTTAATTGATTCTGTCAGGGAATTCTGATCTTTAACGATAATTAGGTCTTTTTCTTTAAAATATCTATAGGTACCACTAAAAAAAAAATCGTTATTAACATTGTCTAACGTTATTACAGGAACTCCAACAATCATGGTCTCTAAGGTTGTAACAGAAAAAGTTCCTTGAGATAACACGAGATTACTTGATTTTATTAGCCCAAGAATGTCAAGATTATGCACTATAGTAGGGCCATCGATTTTTAACTCATCTAAAACCCTTTTATGTCGAGTAGGCCATTCTAAAGGATGCACTTTAATTATTAAATTATCAAGTAAATTCAATGTCTTCAGCGAAAGAAGTACTCTTTTATCATATTCATTGCTGGCTCTTAAATCAACCTTATTTGTCAAGTACAGTATTGTAAATTTATCTGGATTAAATTTATAAACACGATTGGTATAAACATCTCTTATTTCATCAAAGGGATTGATCTCCCCCTTATAGAATTTATCATACCGACTTCTTCCTGTGACTAAAATTTTTTCGTTCTGAATTCCTCTTCCTATTAAATATTTTTTATCTAATTCTCCAGGCACTGTTATGTATTCAAAATCGTGTTTTTCAGTTAATTCTGACCAAATAGGTATACTACCATGTGTTACATAAATATTGGGAATTCTCTTAATTTTGCAATAATTTGAACATAACCGTGCTTCAGCACGTAATTCATCAGTAAGAACTACTAATGAAGGTAATTGTATTTTTAATATTTTTTTAAAATTTTTCAAACAATTAAAAATCTTAATCATGATAAAAAACAATTCAGTTTTATAATAATCCTTAAACAAACCTGTTAGTTTTTTTGAATTAATTTTATATTTTGCTGTAAATATGTTTTTTGGTGCTTTTAACCAAATGTTTCTAATTTGAAAAGAAAATCTGAATAATTTAGGTAAGGTTTTTAAAGAGATACAATAATCTCCTTTGTATAAGAAAGCTCCAATATCCTTCTTATGCTGAAAATATTCGAATATTTGCCTAATACTTTCAATTTGATTGATTGTAAAGGAAAAGAATAGAATATAGTCAAATTTCTTTTTAAATGCATCTTCTAACTCTTTTTGCTTTTTAGGATATGTTTTGATTGTAAATCCTATGAGTTTTATAATATATTTACTAAAAGACCAAAAAGATGGATTTTTTGCTTGTTTTAAAATATAATCCCTAAAAACTTCTAGATTCCTATATTTGTTATTTAATTCTTTAAAGAATGGTAAAAATCTTGGATTGTAATCAAAAATTATTCCTTTATCATAAATTTCAGTTGAAAGAATCTTGTCTAAGATTTTATATCCTCCCAAAATTTGCTTTAAAAAACTTGAAAAATGAAATTCTATTAACTTTCCTAAAAAAATCCCTTCTAAATAAAAGATTTTTAATGCTTTAAGATTTTTAAAAACATTTATTAAAATATCTTTTACCTCCTCTAAAACCTTATTTTTAATTTTAATAAATTCTTCTCTCTCAATATCAACTCTAAAATCTGGAACTAGAACGGTTGGAATATCTCCCTTTAAGTGGTATCTTACTGATCCATTTGAAAATATTTTAATTTTAATATTTTCTCCATAATTTTTTCTCAATTTCTTAATAAGACCTTTTAACTTGATTTCTTTATAAACTTGTAATCTTTTATTATAAAACCTAGATTTTGTATTATACCCAAGATTATAATCGAGAAAATTATCCAAAATTAATACTTTCATCAAGCTAAACTTCGTTTTTTATTTGGGCTATGGTTTACTAATCACACTAAAATGATAAATGAAAAATAATTCTT
>JAZGEW010000073.1:0-15133 GCA_036478875.1 Promethearchaeia archaeon
AAACCAGATAAGAGAGGCAGAAATCGATTTAATAATGTAAAAGGTTTCAAAAATTTAAAATAAAAATTTGTTCGTGGTTATATAACAATTTTAATGCAAAACCAAAACCTTGAAATACACTTCTATGATTTTCTTACATAATAGTCTACTAGATTAGGGATTTTAATTATGAGTGTTCGTGTACGCGCTTGTATTCGTTGTAAGGAATATATTGTGATTCATCCAGATAATCCTATTAATCAGGTAGAAATAAAGAAATTTGAAAAAGTACATTTAGGTCACACTGTAATGACTACTGACCTTAATGAGGTAAAGGGTGCCTATTCTTCTATTAAAAATCATGCAAATGAAAAAGCTACTCAAGAAGCAGAATAATTTTAATCTTACTTTTTAAAATTATATAGTATTTTAAATTTTAAAATAAAGAAAAAAAAGATTTTAGAATTAGATTATTGCTCTATCTTAGTGCCACACCATTTACAGAATTTTTCAGTACCAGCAAGTTTACTACCACATAGAGAACAAGTTTTTGCTTTCGCGGGAGTAGTGATAGTAGGAGCTCCAATTTGCCTTCCTTCAATTTTCCCTCCACAATTAGGACAAAATTTAGAATCAGGTTTTATTGGTGCTTTACATCGTTTACATTTTAGTACTTTTTCAGGAGCTTTTGCAGATGTTTCTTTGTATGGTGAAGGTTTAGTTGAAGTTTGTTCAGGTGTTTTAAGTTTCAACTTTTTTTGGCCTTTTCTTGCGACTACTGCCGCTAAAAGCACAACAACAATAATTACAAGAACAATAATTAAGATCCATTGGACATCGAGCCACCTTTCTTGAGAACTTACTCCAGTATTATAGGTTACATCAAATGTAATAGTAGTGGATTCCTCTGGAGATAGCATTGGATCAAAATAAATAAAAAAATACCAATTTCCTGAAGAGGGTATAGAATATGAACCCGAGAGAGTAACCCCTTCTTGGATCTCTTGTGTATAAATATCTGTAAAATCTATTACATTCGTAGCTGTATAATTTATAGTATAATCGACATCAACAGAAGATGCTCCATCATTAAACCACACAATATAATAATCTTGAGCTTCGGAAATTACTAAAGATCCACTATATTGATCGGTATTTTCAACATCTACATAGAACGATGGAGAACTTCCTTGGTCCCACAAATAAAGGTCATAACTATTGGAAATGAAAAAATCCACTGGACCACTTGCATTAAAGTCATATTGAATTAATGACCCTGATCTTAAATAGTTTCCTTCATACCTATATTCATTATTTGAGAGCCTAATAGATTGATCAACATCTATATGTGCTGTAGTTGTAGGTAAGTTTTCAAAAGGATTGTCCCAAATCACAAATGTTAAATCACTTGATAGTGATTGAACAGAGTAGTCTATACTTCCATCATCAACATGTTCATATTCATACCAAAATTCATTGAAATATAAAGTTTCAGTAGAACGGTAATTCACATATCCATCTACATTAGCATTACTAAATGGATAAATAAATGCTATACCAACCACAGGTAGTATTATTAATGCTAGTAATATCATAAAAATTATTCCACCACCAATATAGACAGGACTATAATACCAAGGACGATAATAATGTCCCGCCCAGAAAGGTGAATACCACCATCGATAATACCATGGTCGATGATACCACCAAGATGGTCTATAATATCTACGATGAGGTCTGTAATATCTATGTGAATAAGGACCACTTGGAGATCTTGATGTTATTCTTGTAGCACCTGTTCTCCCAAATGGTGCACCACTCCGAGATCCTCCACCCCGATATCCACCACCAAATCCGCCTCCACGACCACCGCTAAATCCACCGCCTCTAAATCCGCCTCCACTGAACCCTCCGCCTCGAAATCCACCGCCTCCCCCACGTGGCACTCTTAAACTGACACCTCACTTGATGTAGATGAAGAGGTAGTTTTTTCACGGAAAATATAGTCTCTATTGATGGCTAATAGAAATAGAACCATGGAAATTATTGACATTATTAATCCTCTTGTATCTATTGCTATTGTAGGTGATGGAGTTGCAATTGTAAAAGCAATTCCAAAAAGAATCCATTGAAGAACCATAAAGAAAACAACTAATCCTGGAATCAGTAATCGGGTAATATAACCTGTTTCTAAGTTTCGTGTATCAGAAAAACTCACATAAATTATTGAAAACAACCCTATTATTCCAAATACTATCAGTAATATACTAAATACTTCAATTACCATCCATATTGGTCCGCTCCTTGTAAATAAATCGATGAAAGATACAAAAAAATCAGTACCGCGAGCCTCAAAAAGTTGGAAAATAACTTTTCCACCCCTAATTTCTGCCATTCCTAAGAGACTGAGAAGATCTGCTTGATTTCCGGAAAAATATCCGTAAACCCCAACAAGCGGTAATATAATCCCTATCACAAAAGCTACTATTGCACATGCACTCGCAAACCAGAATTCCGCAACTCTAGTATTTTTTACTGGAATAAGCCCGATTTCATCAACATTTTGATCAGGAATGTAACTCCAGCAATCATGAATAGTACATACACCTATAAGTTTTCCATCTTCTACTACTGGTACCACATTTACTTTCAAATTACGCATTCGTGTAAATGCTTCAGTAACAGGTGTATCTAATGTAACTGGAGAGATTTTGTACATAGTTGATAATACTTTTTCAGTTTTCGCATCACTACCTTCTGCAACAACATTTTGTACAATATCAAAATCAGCTATAACTCCAACAACTTTTTGTTTTTCTTCTTTAATAACGACTAAATCTGGAACACCTAATTCCTTCATCTTTTTAGCAGCATCTTGAATCGTCGCATTTGAGTCAATTATCCCGTATTCATCGTTAATAACTAAATCTCGAACAAAATATTCTTTTAAAGCCATGGATAATGCATCCTATTTTTAGTTAAATTATATTTTATGAAATAACAAAAGAATGGAATATATAAATCTTTTTATTCACATATAATTCCCTACTATAAAAAAGAAAAGTAAAAATTGGTCTCTTTTTGTTTAATATTATGTAATTGATACATTCTTTAATCCAATTAATAATAATAAAGGAGAAATTAAATTTTCTAAAATCTATTTTAATTTATTAATTCATCTTATTTTAAAACAAAATTTAAATTAATTCTATTATAGAGCTAAATGAATTTAGAATTGCATCTGGGATAATCTTGGTTTTGGAAGAGTCAAAATGTTCCCCTTTTCCTGTTTTTACTAAAATTCCTTTAATGCCAGCATTAATAGCTCCTTGAATATCAGATTCAAGATCATCGCCTACAACCATCACTTCATTAGGAGTAAGATGTAGCTTATGTACAGCTTGTAAAAAATATTCTTTTGAAGGTTTTCCAAATATTTTTGGAGTAACATTAGCAGCAGTAGCAATCATTTGAACAAATGAACCAGTATCTATAACGGGTTCACCATTACGGTCAAGATAATATTTATTACCTTGTGTTCCAAGAAGTTTAGCACCTTTAAGTACGTATTTAAAAGCTATATTTAACCGATTGACATCCCAATTATCATGAAAATCGCCTATAATCACAAATTCAGGTATTTCAGAACCTAAAACTTGAGGAAATTCTTGAAATTCTTCTGCAACCTCTTCTGTTGTGACTAAATAAGATTTTTTATCTGTGTATTTTGATAAAAATTCTTTTAAAGCTATAATTGGTGTAAAAATCTCATCTTCTTTTATGATAAATCCATATTTTTGTAAGCTTTTTAGAATAGTCTTTGGTGTTTTACTGTCTGTGTTTGTAAAAAAAAGAAGCTTTATACCTTTAGCTCGAAAATAAGAAATTGTTTCAATTGCCCCTGGAATCGCAGCCCCTTTAAAATAAAGAGTTCCATCTATATCTATTAATAATCCTTTTATTTTATGAAATGATTTAGTTTTACTCATTTCTATCTTTAGATTTAATTATTAAAGATATTTAGATTAAATTCTTTCAAATTTATTGATTGATATATAGACTTTATATCAATTAAAAGTTGTTAACTTGGAATTTTTTAAAATGATCGTGAAAGCTTCATTTCGCGTCTTTTTAAATATCTTCTAATAATCTCTTGGTAATACGCCAATGTTATGGAGTATTTTTGTTACTCTATTAAACAGATGATTCAGAAATAAATTTAGTTTCTATTGGTGGACGGGGTGGGGCTCGGTAATATTTCACTTTTGGGTATCCTAAAATCATAATACCGAAAATTTCATCATCTATCCCAAATAGATTTTTGACTATTTCTTTATTTTCATTAAGGAATATCTGAACTCCCCCAATCCAACAGGATCCTAAACCCAAGGTTTCAGCACCTAACATTGCATAAGTTATTGCTATAACCGCATTCTTACTATCCCAATCATTATTATTGGAATGGAGAATAAATAGGTGAGGAGCATTATAAAAAAATGGATCAATGTTTTCCGTTCTCTTTTTTTTATAATTTTCTCGTTCTTCTTTTGAGTCTATCGTTTCAATAATAGTATCTATTAATTCATTAATTTTTTCTTCATCTGAAATTACAAGACATTTTAATGTTCGTTTGTTCAATCCCACAGGGGCATATCTTATACAATCAATTACCTTTTCAATTATATCTTTTGGAACTTTTTGATTTTTATATTGTCTGATTGACCTTTTAGAACGCAATATTTTATACATTGCATCAAAGGATTGAAGTTCACTAATTTTTTCAAAATTGAAAACAATATCTTTCATATCTTCATAATTTATTGCATTTTTTTGACATACTGCGATGCAATGTCCACATAATATACAACTTCGGGAACTATCAAAAATTATCTTCCCTTTAGGTTTACTAAAGTTGCCCATTGGACATTCTTTTATACATTCATTACAAAGATCACACTTTTCAATATCTATTCCTTTAATTGGCATAATAAAGATGAAAATCTTAAAAAATTATAAATATTGTGAGAAAAAGTGACTTTTTTCAAAATATATTTAAATATTCGATTTTAGAACCTTTCATTATATTGCTTAATAATCACATTATCGAAATTTAGCAATATTAATTACAAAAATACTTCTATATATCTTTCGAGATATTAGAATTTTTTCAACCCAAACATTTATATAAGAGTTTTTGCTTATTTAAAGTAATGTTCGATTTCGGATATATCGAAAATTGAATATAGGTGAAGTTAAAAAAATGTTCTTTGGTAAACGGTTTAGTGGACATCACGGTGGACAATTTTCAGGGTTAGATATTTTAGTACTTTCAATAATTAGAAATCGACAAGGGATTTCTGGATATGAAATAAGTCAAGAAATCAATAAAAAGTTTAAACCTATGTGGAGAGCTTCTCCAGGAACAATATACCCTTTATTAAATAGATTAGATAAAAAAGGATTTGTAGAAACAGAAGAATTCATTGATGAAAATAATCGTCAGAAAAAGATATATAGAATTACAGGACAAGGTGAGGAGAGATTAAAGGAAGTATTAAAGGATAATTTTGAAACTAGCATGAATACTTTAGGAGATTATATTCGTACAATAGTAAATGCATGGTTACCTCATGAAAAAAGAATTAAAGGTGTAATGTCATGTTTTCCGTTTCAATGTGCCTCAGTTGAAAGAAAAATAGATGAAGAAGATTATTCTTTGAAAAATATCGAAAGAGTTGAGAGAACATTAAGCGACTTAAAATTTAGTAAAGAAAGGATTTCAATGCGATTAGAGGAAATTGAGAAAAATATCAAAATAAATATGGAAATCTTAGAGGATTTAAAAAAGAAAAGGAATATAAATACTAAAACAATCCCGATTGTAGATGATGATGAGTACGAGAATTTTTAACTTTAACCAATAAAATATTATAAAAAACAAATAAGGAGGAAAAAAATATGTGTCAAGAAAAACATCATGGCCCTAAAGAGTTTGCTGGTTGCTTTCAATTCGGACCTCACGATATAGCAAAGATGAAAAGAATGGCTAAGCATTTTATGGGAGGTTTTATGAGAAGTCATATCCCATACAATGTTGAAGATCTTGGAGATTCTTATTTGATTACAGTTCCATTAGCAGGTCGTACTAAAGAAGATGTTAAAGTGTCATTGATCAACAAACATATTAACATTAAAGCAGAGAAACCTAAAATTCCTGAAATAGAGAGTATGAAAGATAAACCAGAAGAAAGTGAATCAACACAAGAATGTTGTATGCCATTTTTTGGGAAAGGGTTTACATTCATTGATGTAAATATGGATATTCCTTTGCCTGCTGGTGCGGATGCTGATACAATTACTTCTAAAATGGCAAATGGGCTTTTGAAGATAACAATGAGAAAAAAACCAGTAAAAAAAATTGATATTAGTGATAGTTAATAAAAAACGTTAAATTTAAGGCGGAGCGCTTTAATTAAAATAATAACGTTTCACGGGAGTGACAATGTAATTAACAACTCTAAAGCACCCCACTTAATAATATTTTTTTTACCTTTTTAATATATAACATAATATTCTTGTTTTTTTTATTGATTTTTCCATCGAAATTTGATAATTTGCTATTATTTTTATTCTTATGATCAAATAAGAGTTTCTAATCTGTTCATTCAGAAGTTTGAGTTATAAATTCAACTAAAAATAAAATAAGGTATTTTCTGATTTTTAAATTTTTCTATATTGCCAACTTGGGTATGTCTTTATAATTTAATTAAAGACATTCGAATATTTTAGAACGCTAAACTTTATATAACGATAATCGATATATCAATTATCGTTACAATTTTGAGAACTGTGAATGTCAATGGTTGAAGAAATTGCGGAGAAATTTGAAAAAGCAATGAAAAAAGGATTCGTAAGCACACTTATTTTATTGGTTTTAGAAAGAGAGCCGATGCATGGACGTCAAATTAAAAGTGCAATTGAAGAACGCTCATTTGGTGTTTGGACACCAACTGATTCAACAATGTACACGATTCTAAAAGATTTACGAGAGAAAGGGCTAATTCACCAACAGAATATGGATGAAAAAGTTATAATCTATGAAATAACTGATGATGGAAAGAATACTCTTAAAATAATGATGAAAAAAGAGCAAGAGATAAGAGAATCGATAAGATCAATTATAACAACTACATTTGGTTTTAGAGATGAGTTAATGGATACAGATGCTAAAAACTTCTTAAATTGTGATCCATTTTTTAGCAAAATGTTTACAAACCCTGAAAACCAGACGTTCCAAGTTTTGGATTTCCAGAGAGTATTTTTAAAAAAAAGAATAGAAGTGTTAAATAAAATGCTTCAAAGCATTGAAGACAAGGTTTCAAAATTGGAAAAAGAAACACCAAACGAAAATAAACTTTAAAAATTTACCTAAAAAATTGATGAAAAAATGTCAGAAGTAGTAATAAAATTTGAGAATTTAACTAAAAAATATGGAAACTTTACAGCGGTAAATAACATTAATCTAGAAGTACGCAGAGGTGAAATTATCGGTCTAGTTGGTCCTAACGGCGCTGGAAAAACAACAACCATAAAAATGATTGCGAAAATTTTAAGACCAAATTCAGGAAGAATCTTAATTCGAACAAATCATAGTGAATTAGAAGATTTACAAAAAGTTTCAAGCACAATTACCCAAATAGGATTTTTAATTGATATACCATCTTTTTACAATATGACAGCTTATCAACTTCTTAGATATTTCGCTAATCTTCAAGAATATCCCAAAGATCAAATAGATGAAAGAATCAATGAATTAATAACGCTATTTAAGCTTACTGAATGGAAGCATGAAAAAGTTAAAACTTTTTCTAAAGGTATGGTACAGAAATTAGGAATTATTCAAGCATTAATCCATGATCCAGAGATTGTTATATTAGATGAGCCGCAGACAGGTTTAGACCCGTTAGCTCGTGTTGAAATACGGAGATACATTCGAAAGCTCCAGTCTCAAGGAAAAACAATATTTGTAGCTTCTCATATGTTATATGAAATTTCTGAAGTATGTGATAAAATTGCTTTAATCAACTATGGATCAATAATTGGGTTTGATACTGTAGAGAATTTAGCACTTGTCTTAAAAACTAGTGAAATAAATTGCGTATTACTTAATCCTCTTAACCCTAGTGAATTAGAACTATTGTTAAATCGATTATCTGAAAAACTTAATTCCTATCTAGATCAGAACTTAGATCCACTGATCTCAAAGATTCCTATAAAGTATTATCCTGAGAAACAAGGGTTTAAGATTTTTTATGATGGGAGAAATGAATCAAAAGGGGAAATCTTGAAAATTCTAATAAAAGATTTCGAATCAGATTTTACTGTGATCTCATTTACTCAGCCAAAAACATCTCAGCTGGAAAGAGTTTATGCCGAAATGGTAAAAGGGGATAATTCAAATAAAGGAGATGGATAGAAAAATGGAAAAAAGAACATATAGCCTTACTGCAATAAAACCTGTGCTTTATACTACTATCTTTGAACTGAAAAAGCAAAAAAAGAAGTTTTATTTCTTTTTAGCAATTACAATCTTAACTGGATTTTTATTAGGTTATATCCTACAATTAATTCCTTCTAGTCTTCTAGCTGATACACAAACAGATTTTTTTAATACTGGTTTACAATTTATTTCATTCTTAACCTTATTTTCCGCGTGTTTGTTTTTCTCAGGAATTATTTGCTCTGAATTTAATAAAAAAACCGGTGCTATTGTTTTTCCTAAAATTAACAAATATAAATTGATATTAGGGAAATATCTTGGAAATCTGATATTAGTTATGGCAATTATAACAGTATATTACTTTTTACTAGGCCTTCTAGGATTCTACTATTATGCTGGACCAATTAGCCCCAAGTTATTTTATTCCTACGGTATTGCATTATTATACGTTATTGCATTAAGCAGCTTTGTTACATTCTTTAGCTCATTTATGAGAAGTGTTAATATAACAATTATCTCTACATTAATCATTCTTCTTATGGGTTTCAGTATCGTAGATCAGATCGTTGTTTTAGTATTCGCTGGAGATTTTGAACCATTGTACTCTCTTTCGTATTTAGGAAGCCTTATAACTGGGATACTTAACACTCCTTTTCCAGATCCGAGATATGTTGAAATAACGTTCGGTGGTGAGGGTGGAGGATTTGGACCTGGTGGACATTTTACATTTGGTCAATGGATAACTCCTTCTATTGGGATGGGAATTACTTTACTTGTTGTAAACATAGTTGTCTTCTTCATATTAGCAGCGTTACTATTTAAAAGGAGGCAGTTGTAGAGAAATGATATATATAAAAAACAAAACTAAAACTAGTTTATTGAGCTTGATTCTACTTGGAATAATCATGTGCGGAGTATTATTTACAACAGCATTAGCAAGCTCAAATTATCAATCAACTTTAGTGAAAGGGACAGATATTTTTACTGTAAGTGAATACAATGATGCTGTTTGGAAAACCACGGTAAATAATTCTACTAATCCCAGCAATTGGTTCGAAGGAGAAACTAATATTACGGGTGCTAAAAGTAAAATTACAATGAAAGGTTGGAGAGACACCACATGGGAAACCTATGATGTGTTAACAGGAATTTTTATAACCGAATTCTTTAGTTTGGAAGAGATTTATCCTCTCTTAGCACTGATGAATAACCTTGGGTATAATGAAACCACGATTAATGCGAATTATACCAATAATTATAAAATCTCGTATGGAGTACGCTCAGTTTGGAATTTCACATCGAGTGATTATCCAGACGAACAAAGCTATACAGATGGAATCAAGGTATTTAAAAATCCCTTAGATTTTAAGTCCATGTTAGATGATTATTCTAATTTGTCAGCAGAACTCAATGAGAAATTATTCTTTACACCTTTCAGTTTTCCAAGTCTCAACGCTGATGAATTTTTATGGAATCTTGCTCTAAATGGATTAGCAATTGCGAAGCCCCAATCAGAATACTTGGAAGATCTAATAGATGAGCTTGGATGTGAAAATGTTACATCAAGCGGTAGCACACTAATTTTTGAGCGTTATGGGGAAACAGAATATACTGTCGAAATACTGTATGGGAATGAAGGAACCATCTCTTCTTTGTTGGTAAAAGATGTTGATGATAATATAATCTTTCGAATTGTAAGTAAAAATTCAGATTGGATATTTTACATAACTTTGATAGTTCTTGCAGTTTGTGGTGTTGTATTAGTTGCTTATATTATTGTTAAGAAAAGGAAACCAAAAATATAATTTCTAAACAAATTTTTTTTTATTATTTAAATCTACAGATTGAATTTTGAGATATATTATCGTAGTATTATACTGAAATATTATATGTCAAATTGTGTAAAATATAACAAAAACAATAAGTTTTGAATATTAAAAGGGGTTTTACAAAAAAAATGAAATTAATAACATGCCATATTCCCGAAGCTTATTTGTCAGGAATAGAAGAGCTCGTTAACATGAACCTATATCCCAATCGTTCAGAAGTAATTCGAGTTGCGATACGTGATTTACTAAAAACAGAACTGAGCACACTCCTGAGAAAAGAGCCATAATAATCTAATTTTTTCCTCCTTTCTTTTTCATTTTCTTTAGGATTTAAATTTTATATGGATAATTTAATTCTATGTATTAATGACTTTTTTACATAGTGATTTTGATTATATAGATTGCCATACTCACTTTTTTCCACCTCAAATATTTAAAGCAATATGGGATTACTTTGAAAGACCAGATGAAAATGTTCATATTCGAGGTTGGCCAATTAATTATAAACGCTCTACAGATGAATTAGTTAAATTTTTAGAGAGTAAAAATGTAAAAGCTTTTACAACTTATAATTATGCTCATAAGAATGGTGTTGCAGATTATATCAATGAATGGACAAATGATTTTTGTAAAAAATATAAGCATTCGATTCCCTTCGGATGCGTTTGGCCAGATGATAAAGATCGTAATGAATATGTAAGAAAGATCTTAGATGATTATAATTTTTATGGTATAAAAATCCATTCTTTAGTCCAAAATTTTTACTTAGACGATGAGAGAATGTATGAAATATATAGCTTACTTGTGGATAGAGATAAATGGCTATGTGTTCATATAGGGACGGCTCCTTATAGAAATGAGTTTGTAGGTTACAAGAACTTCATAAAATTCCTAGAAAAGTTTCCCAATATGAATATTATTATTCCTCATATGGGAGCATTTGAATACAGTAAATTTATAAATCTTTTAGATGAGTACGAAAATCTTTATTTAGATACTACAATGATTTTCATACCGGACAATATATTTCCTGAAAGAAGAACTAAAAGACCTAAACCAGAGATTTTATTCTCTTACCAAGATCGTATAATATTTGGCAGTGATTTTCCAAATATTCCTTACGATTATGAACATTCCACAAAAGGGTTATTAGAATTTGATTTACCAAGAAAATTTTATGAAAACATCTTCTGTAATAATGCTAAGAGATTATTCAATATATTATAATAATGCTAAGCTTATTGTCATAATAAACATTCCCGTAATAATCCCTAATATTGATATGTGTTCTTTACCCAAAGAACGAGACATTGGTAGTAATTCATCAAGTGATATATAAACCATAAAACCTCCTACAACTGATAGCATAGCACCCAATAAGACATCATTAATAAAGGGAAAAAGAAATAATCCTACAACTAATGCTCCCAATGGTTCGCTTATTCCTGAAACAAATGACCAAAGAAATGGTTTTACTTTACTATCACTATATGTTGATACCGTTGTAGCAACCGCTATTCCCTCAGGGATATTATGTAAAGCTATTGCTAAAGTAATTAAAAGGCCAAGTTCAAAATCTTTTAGTGTTCCTATAAAAGTAGCTATACCCTCAGGGAAATTATGAATAAAAACACCTAATGTAACCAATAATGATGTTTTTCTTAATTGTTTCTGTTGAGTTAACTGTTTCCGATGTTGACGATCATCGCGTTTATCATGTACTTTAGGATTATCTTCTATACTAAGCCCATCTTCATATTCATAGTAATGGGTGATACCTTTATCTATTAATAGCATTACGCTCATTCCAAGAAGAAAGTACATGATTCCGATAAATAAACCATTTGTTTGTATTCCCTCTTGCAATAATTCAACAAAAGAAAGAAGTATCATAACACCTGCAGAAAATCCCATAATAAATGATATAAATGTATTACTTGGTTTTCTAGTTATAAGTGCAATAACACTACCTATTGTTGTAGATAAACCCGCTATTAGGCTTAATAACAAAGCAATCAAAATAGTTTCCATATTTAAAAGCCTTTTATTAATGATTAAGAATAATGAAAGTATTTTCTTTATTCAATCATTATAAATTTTAGTTATGTCTAATTTATTCTATATGAATCTTAATATTTAAAGATTTTGAAATCTTTATCTGTAATATTTAAGATTATTAAAATAAAAGATAATACAGAAAAGTAAGAGTATCTTAATGTAGTGATTTAGATAAGAGTAAAAGGGTTTATTATCTGAATTTATACATTTTTTTATTGTATCTTGATATTATATATAATATGATATCCTTTTTTTATTAATATTATTGAGAATAATTAGGGGTTATTATATGAGAAAAGTAACTGATGCGGATAAATTATTTTATTTTGGAAAGAATTTTTCCACTTTGGATGGTTTGTGGATGTTAGAAACAGAAAAGGAAGTGGGGTGGAACACAGCTCTAAAAATTGATAAAGTTGTTTGGATAAAACTTATGAAAATCATTTTTAGAAGAATTAAGAAATATCTGAACATTGAAACAAATAATCTAAGTGATTTAATAGAAATAATTACATTCCGATGGTCTGTGGAAGGTTGGAAATATTCAATTAACCAAATTTCTGAAACGGAAGTAAGATTTGAAATAACTCAATGTCCTTATAAAGCTATAATGGATAGAAAACCAGAGCGAAGAAAATTAATCTCCCTGATCTGTAACGACATGTGTAAACCTTTTTATAGGGTGGCGTTTAAAGATTTTAATCCAAAAATAGAAGTTGAAAGGAGTAAATTTATGGGCTTAGGAGATAAGATATGTAGTTTTAATTTAATTCAAAAAAAGGAAAAATAAATCTAATTTAAATATTATAAATTATTTTAAAGTGTTTAATTTGGTCCTTTATCTTAGAGATAATTAACCTCCTTTCTGTTTCTGTTATGGAAAACATTTTAAGTATTATATTATCAATTTCTCTTAATACTTGAGCACACTTTTCATTTATTATTCCTTTCGTGTCTTTTAATATTTGACTAATGGTATCTACTTTTTGTGCAATGCCAACCTTTATTTTATTATCAGGTTTTATAATAGGAAGATGTCTAATCATATATTGATTTAAATTGATGGTTGTATCTTTTTGATTATTTATTGCATAGATACAATAAAACTGGATTAAGGCAGAATTAAGATTAGCACATAAATATTTAAGCTCATCACTATCCTTATGAAGTAAGGAATATATCGATGACGTAAAACATACGTTATCTTGTGTAAAAAGTGCTTCAGGAATTATATTATTATGTTTAATCAGTAATTTGCATCCTTTATAATATTCATAATCGTTACCTTTCAATGATTTTGCATTAATCTCTTCAATATTAAATGATTTAATTTTTTTAAAATAGTAATAAGTGAAATCATTTCTTGCGCTTATAAAGAAACAAGAACCATTTGTATCTTTGTTTCGTATTTTTTGTTTTACTAACTTTAAACCATTTTCTTCTTCTCCTCTAATCATTTTTGGAAAGTTAACAGGATTTAAATAATTTATATCACCAACCTTCTCAATCTTCTCAATTAACTGATATATTTTTCGATCTGGTTTAATTCTGATTCGTTGCAATTCAACTGTATCAGATTCGCAAAAAGGACACTTATTCAAAAAAGTATAAGAATAAATTTTTTTAGAGCTTAAAGTTAAAGGGCAACTTGGATTAAAGCAAATTCTTAAGGAGTCTACCTTTTGATTAGGATACTTAATTATCTGTGTTTTTGGGAAATCATAGACAATTAAATCTCTGTTCTTATACCCATTTTTGTTTTCATATAATATTATCTGTACTTCATTAGTTGCATTTTTAAACATCTTGGATCCAATATCAAATATCTTTAAGATATTCGCTTTGGAAAGGATTTCTCTTCTAAAATTAATATATCCTTGTCTCAGAAGAAAACTTTTCGGAATTAAAAAGCCTATAATTTCTGTAGCCCATTCTAAAGCTTTTAGTAAAAAAGTACAGTAGATATCTTTAAAGAAAACTTTTTCTCTTTTTAGGATTTTTTTATCTTTTTGATTTATTATATTCCCATAGGGTGGATTTCCAATGATTATATCAAATTTAGGAAAATTTGAATTGATTATGCTATTTTGAATTTTTATATTTTTAATGAGGATTGATAATAATTTTTTGATATTCAAATTTTGTTTTTCATTGTACCAACGTAAAAGTTTTAATCTGCATAATTTAATAGCATCTTCATTAATATCATATCCAAATAAGTTTTTTAGTATTTGAATCTTAAGATTAAGATCGAATAAGTTTGGATTTAATTTTCTAATTATCCTAAAAATAATTTCAGCAGAACTTAAAATAAATCTTCCTGAACCACATGCTGGATCACAAATTTTACTATTTAATAAGAGTTCAACTATTTTATGTTTAATTTTTGGGTCAAACTCATAAATCTCATCTATTATTTCAATTTTTTTAAAATTTTGATCGTAAATTTTTAATTTTTTATTAATTAGGCAAAGTAAAGATTCAATTACTATAAAATCTGATATTGTTTTATCTGTATAAAACGTTCCTTCTTTTTTACGTTTCTGATAACCACTTAAAAAAAGAATTTCAAAATCCTCAATTAGAGGATAAAACTTATTTAATTGTTGAAAATCATTATTATTTATTGATTCATCAAATAATCCAATGAATTCCTTGAATTTATTAAAATTTTTTTGATATTCCACTTTTACATTTACAAATTTCTTTTGTATATCATCTTTTTTTTTCAATTTAATATATTTTACTGTTTATGTGATATTTTTGT
>JAZGEW010000074.1:0-9935 GCA_036478875.1 Promethearchaeia archaeon
ATCCTTAAATTAAACTTTACTAATAAAAACTTTTTAATTTTTATTCTAATTCTCCTTCTAATAAAAAATGTGCTCCCTTCTTCACATATATCATTGAAGAACCGAAATTATTACGTATAGTATATTTATCTCCTTGGATGTCTAATATTTCAATAGAATAAGATAAACTTCGTTGACGCATGATTTCTTCAATAATTTTCTTTTCTTCTTGTGAATCCATGTTTTTAAATCATTTACCAATACAAAAAAATCTTATTATTTTAACGATCGAATATAATAATAACTATTTAAATTAAAATTGTCAATACAAAATATAATAAAAATGAAATACTAACAATTAATTTTCATTTTAATAATCAATCTTTTACAAGAATTAAAAAAGAATGAAGTAAAGGAACAAAATCTTTTTAATAAGGCTCTATTTAGGCATTAATTTATTAGTTTCGAGCTAATTTTTAAAATTTAAAAAGTACATTTAATGTTGGAAAATCTATTAGAGTAAGAACTTTTTATCAAATTCTTAACACATACCATAACTAAACTCCATGAAAATAGATATATTTAGATTATTGTTAATAGATTCAATCTTGTTATTTAATGTCCTTATTAAAAATTCGAGTTTTTTTTATTAAATATTATATATTTTTATATAAACATGTGTTTAATTAATTAAATAAAAAACATGTTTTTTAAACGAACAATTTTTCTAAAAACTTCACACTTTTACCCTTTGAAGCATAATGGTTAAACAGAAATTAGATATCGGATTTTTCACTTCAATGTATTCACAAGTGAATGGTACAGCGATTGCTTGTAGAACCCTTGCTGAAGCTATAGCTAAATATACAGGGCACAACATTCATGTTTTCGCACCCGGAATTGACAAATCTAAAACTAAACCGAATAACTTATTCCTCCATAATTTCTTTGGGGCTAAAATTTCTCCAAAAACTGGTTTTGTATTAAGTTTTCCAATACACAAATACTTTTTTTGTAATCATGATTATCTAGATATTGCCCATATTCATACACATGCTAGTTTTGGCTCAATGGCAATTAATTGGGCAAAATATTTAGGTATTCCGATGACAGGAACGCATAACTCTCCATTATCTTTTTATACAGCACAGTATATACCCGTACTTGGCAAATTGTTAGCGAGAATGGATTGGGTTTGGCGCTATGAAAGACACGTCTTAGATAAGTATGATCTTGTCTCTGTACCAACAAAATCAAAAAAGGATTTACTTAGAGATCAAAGATTTAAAGAACCAATTGTATGTTTGACTAATGGAATTTCAGATTTATATTATACAGATGTGAAAGAAAATGGAATACGGGATAAATATAATTTAGACAGTAAAAAGATACTTTTGTATGCTTCTAGGTTATCCCCTGAAAAGCACCAACTAAATATAATTAAAACATTTAGAAAGATCCAAAAAGAAGTTCCAGATTCACATTTAGTTCTAGTTGGGAGTGATGGACCTTCATCTGCTCATGTTTCAAAGTTAATTAAAAAGAAATATTATAAAAATAATGTTTCTTATCTAGGTCGGGTTCCTTTTACAGATTTATTAAAATTATATAATACAGCCGATTTAGCCTGCCTTTGGTCTTGGATTGAAGCAGAAGGGTTAGTTTTAATTGAAGCGATGGCACAAGGAACACCTTGTGTAGGAGCAAACGCAGTTGGAATTTCAAATGTAATTAAACATGGCAAAACAGGATATCTCGCTAATAATCTTGATGAATTCAAGAACAGGGTCGTGGAGTTACTTAAGAATGATGATTTACGAGCAGAAATGGGAATTCATTCTAAAATGGTCGCTCAAAACTATAAAATTAGTAAAGTCGCTAAGACCTGGGTAAAACTTTATAAATTTATAATCAATGAACTTTATCCTATGAGATTTTATAAAAAGGAAAGGAAAGAAAGAGTCGAATTGGTTAAAGAGTTTGTACATAAATTACCAATTGTTAATTTTTAATAATTTTTTTTGAAATTTATTAGAAGTTGAGTTCTTCTCTTATTGTATTCAATTTAATCTTACAGGTTTCACATAATTCCTTTTTTTTCTCATCAATTTTATAAATATCTTTAGAAAATTTCATAACGCAAAAGTAATTATGGCAATGATTAGGGCCTAAAATTAAATGACCAACTTCATGGATAATTTCTTTAAGAATTCGTTCTTCAAAAAGATCACGATTTTCTGGTCTATTATAGAATTGTTCTTTTAATTTTAATGATGATACTATACAGCATCGATGTTTTAAGTGAGTTTCTCCATATAAAAATAAGATATTATCATTATTACTTGAAAATATAGGAAGATCGGTAATTGCGAGAATCATTCCAAGGTTTTCTTCGATCCTTTTATTTATTAAGATTTGGTAGAATTTATTAGTTGGATGTATTTTAATTTTGTCAGAAGATTTTTTCATTTCTCTATATTCTTTTTTCACACCCTTATAGAAAAGCTTAACAGTAAAATTATAACCTCCTAAGTTTCTAACATTAAAAAAAAAAGAATCAAAGATATAGTTTAAATCAATTTTAATTGTTTTAAAGAAAGATACATCAAAATCTCCAAAAAACAGAATTCCTAAATGACATGGTAAAATGAGTCTTTTTGAAGGCTCATCATCTAACTCAAATTCTATAGGGTAAGAGATCCCTATTCGAGTAATAATTTTTTTTAATTTTTCTTTATATCTCCGTATTTTGTGTATATATTTTTGGAGTTTTGGCATTGCTAGTATATTTAAAGTTACAGTCATTAAGAAGTTTCTTTCTAATCATAAAAAATTGAAAGATAGGATTTTATTATTAATAGGTATTTAAGTAAGTAATAATATTATAATCTAAAAATTAATATTTTAATTAAATAGATACTCTAGATAATGGCAGAAATTCCTGAAAATAAAGAAATTGTGAATAAGGATTTTATCCCTCACTTTTTTCCAACATATAGAATAACAAGAAAATTATACCCATTACCTATAATTCTCGTAGTTATTATAGCGGGAATTTTAGCTTATTTAACTTACTTCGAAGCGGGAATTCAGATTGATGGGGGATACTTTTCAGAAAGTGAAATGGGAGCATTGGGTGGGCTCCTAAATGGGTTAATTTACACAGCATTAGCAGTAATCTCAGCATTTATCATGATATTTATTATAAAAAAAAAAGGTATAGGTGTTCTAAAGTATATTTTTGGATTTAGTTTTGCATTAATCGGATTTTTCCAAACTTGGTTTTTTGGTCAAATAGTGCTTTATTTGTTATTTTTAAGATTACCAGCTTTATTTTATTTATATTATTATGAATTGATTTTCCTTTCAGCATTTTTTACAATTCTTATGATTTATCAATATTTTAATTCTAAATCAATCAAAACAAAAAATTTCGTAGTTTTATATATAGGGTTATTAATTGGAGCATCAATGGGTGTTTTAATGCCCCTTTGGACCACTCTAACCATATTAGTAGGAATTTCTTGTTGGGATATATTTGCTGTTTTATATAAACATGGACCAATAAAACAATTAATCGATATTGCATCAACTCCGGAGGATGGAAATGTTTTATCTGATGTAGAACTACAACAAAAAATTGAAAGTGGAGAATATGAGTATGATACGTCAAAATTGGAAATTGGAATAGGAGATTTAGCATTTTATAGTATGTTAACTTCCAGTGCACTTATTCAAACAAATAGCATACTAGTGATGATTTTAACGGCTATTGCTATTCTTGTAGGAACAGGGATTACAATTTCAGGATTAAAAAGAAATAAAATTTTACCAGGTTTACCAATATCAATTTTTCTCGGAATCGGTACAATGATACTATCATGGTATCTTATTTCAACTTTTTTTAGTTAGAAAGAATTATTTTTTTTATGAAAACAACTATTAAATTTGTTAAACAATTAAGTTTATTGATGTTATAAGGAGGTATAAACCAATGGTTGATATAAACAATATAAAGGCGATAAGTGTTATCGGTGCTGGAACTATGGGTCATGAAATCGCTCAAGTAGCTTTAATGGGGGGTTTTAAACCTGTATTTTTAAATGATTTAAGTATTAAAATACTCAAGAAAGCAGAAAGAAAGATCGAAAATGGATTAAAAAGACTAGAAGCTAAAGGAAGATTAAGAGAGGGATTTACAGCCTCCAGATTAATGAAAAATCTAATTATAGAACCAGATCTAAAGAAAGCTGTATCTAATGCTGATTTTATTATTGAAGCAATTCCAGAATTCATGCAATTAAAACAACAACTTTTTGAAAAATTAGGAAAATACGCACCAAAGCATGCAATCTTAGCAACTAATACATCAACAATGAGTATTACAGAAATTTCGTCTACCTCAAAAAGATCAGATAAAGTTATTGGATGTCATTTTTTTACCCCAATTGTTGTACTTAGATTGATTGAAATAATAAAAGGGAAAGAAACATCAGAAGAAACAGTTGAAATTGCTGTGAAGGTTTGTCAAAGATTCCCTGCTCTTAAAGGAAAAAGATTTTTACCAATTATCGAAAAAGAGAGCCCCGGATTTATCGTGAATAGGTTAATTATAGGGACTAGTGCTTATTTAAACTGGCTACTTGATTATGCGACGGAAAATAATATCCCGTTGGAACAAATTGATGCTGATGTAAAGCATTTAATGGAAATTGGACCATTTGCAAAATGGGACTATTTAGGATTAGATGTCGCTTTTAACGTCCTAAATTATTTTAAGGACGTTTTGTCTGATGATTTTACTCCCGGAAAAATATTAACAAAATTAGTAAACAATAGACAATTAGGGAGGAAAACGGGGAAAGGACTCTTCAAGTGGAAGGAAGGAAAACCGCTATTAAGTAAGGAAAAAAAGGCTGGAGTTCTTAATCCTGATCTATTTATGGCTATTCAATTAAATGAAGGATGCAAACTTCTAGAAGCTGGGATTGTTTCGGGATATAAAATAATTGATGAAACAATGTTGGCAGGAATGGATTATCCAGGACCTTTTGGTGCGGGTAAAAAAAAATATGTTGAGTGGACTAAGCTATTAGAAAATTTCGTTGAAAAATCAAACTTAAATTATCTAAAACCATGTGATTTAATGAGATCTGGTAAATTCATCCAAATGAGTAAATAGTAATAAATAGATTATTTCTTAACCAATAATTAGGAATCATAAATATTTGTTATTTAACACAAATGTGATTATAAAACTTAATAAAGATATAAAAAAATGACAGCTCAAGAGAATACACCTAGAACCGGTTATGAAAAAATTATAGAATATTTTAATAAACATCTTGAAAAAAATCATCCAATAGCTATTGCGAAGATAGTTGAAGAAACAGGATTTTCTTGGAGCTTCATAAAAAAAACACTCGCAAAGTTAAAAGAAGAATATAACGGGTTTCACTTCGAAAAATCAGGAAGTACATGGATTACCTGGAAAGATCGAGATCATTTAATAAAAAAACTTGATGAAACTTGCTCACGTTTATTAGATGAATCTTAGAGGATATTTTTTTTCCTTTTTTGAGCTAAACCAGTCTAGATTTTGATGAGAAAAAGCTTTTTTTTATAAAATTTTCGCTCTCCAATATTTTATAAAGATCAAATCGCGTTTTTTATCTAGAATTATCTAAAACAATGAATATGATGAGTGTTCAAGTCGATTTCCTTTCAAAATTAAAGTTAATTATTTGTCCTTTCGAAAATACATGTGCTCTCCCTAAAAAACAGTTTTTATGTAAGCTTCCAGAATGTAAAAATTGTACAGATTACATTGAAAAAGTAAAAAAATTAAAATCAAGAACTCTTCATTGACTTACAGCGAATTTTTAACCTAATAATGCTACATACCACATTATATAATTCATTTCATATTAATTAGCTTTGACTTTTCTTTTTTACAATGAAAATAATTGAAATGATAATGATTACAGTACCAAGAACATGAAAAAATGTAAAATTATCGCCTAAAAATATAGTAGCAATAATTGCTGTTATTATTGGAGAAGGGGCGATTATAATTGACGCAGTAGAAATATCTATATATTTAAGACTGAGATACCAACAAAATAAATCAAAACCGTAAACAAACCCCATAAGGATGAAGAAAAATTGATTAACAGGATTTACAATAAGTTTAATATTCTCTAAAGGATAGAATAAGAAATAAGTCATAATCAATATTGCTCCATTTAAAAAATTTCTTATAAATACTAATTGAATAGAAGAAATTTCTTTTTTCTCTAAAATAGGTTTTGTTAATGCATGAGCAAGCATCCAAAGTATCGTTGTTGCTATCATTATTATAACTCCTATATTAAATTCAAGTAAATTAAAAGAGCCATCTGTAACTGCTAGTATCACTCCAAATAACAATAAAACTGAGAAAAAAATTTGAGAAACTGAAATTTTTTCATGATTAATTAAAAATCCAAATAATAATCCAAAAATTACTGTAGTTTTCTGAGCTAATGATGCATTTATTGCCCCTGCAAGTCGATATGCTACATAAAATAGAACCTGGGCAATTGCAAAATTAATTCCTAAATAAATTAATAATTTTATATGTTTTCTCCAACCTTTTAACTGTTTACTAATGATAATAGTTTCAGAATTCTCTTGAATATTATGCAAGCTCTTTCTTTCCAATATCAATAAAGGGAGAAAAATTAAAGCTTGATAAATAACAGTCATCATTGCAAATAGATATGCATCAATTTCGGAAGGTCTAGAATTTGCTATAATTGGTTGGATACCAATCAGAATAAGAGATCCAATTCCAAATAAAACTCCCTTGAAGTTATCTTTTATAAGCAAGATATTATGAAAAAAGGCAGTAGATATTTAAATTATATGATAAGAGAAAATCATCTTATTTCTGAAGAAATCGTTAATAACTTATATTTATAATAATCTAATCTCTAACACAAATAATTATTTTTTTTCAACTTGATTTTGAATATGTTTAAGGAGCCAAAGTAATTCTTCTTTAGTACATCTATCTATTAGGTCCAATAAATTCTCTGACCATGATTCTGTACATTGTTCACATTCAAATACAAAATCAAGTTTTACTTTTTCTTCTTCACTTCTCATTATTTCCATCATTTAATTGCTTGATATTTGAAGATTGGAGTTTTTTTAAAAATATAATCGACAACGAATACTCACAAAATCTTTTCTACTTATTGAGTACACATTATTTGAATGTTCATTTCTAAAATTTTTTACATTTGGGAGTATTCCTTCCACAACTCTAAAAAATACTCTATTATCTTTTATCCATAAACGATCTACCATAAAACTAATTTTATCGGGTATTCCTGTGCTATAAATTTGAAATGCTGAAAGTGTTTGTAATTTAGACTCCATATCTTTTTATTAATGAATATTAATTTAAACCACAGTATTTAAAAAAAAATTGAATTTGAGATTGAAATTTATGGTACTTTTGCCTTAATTTATTTTTGTCACCCTCCTCCAAGTGGCGTAAGTACCGTGTAAGTACACGGTACTTACACGGTATTCCAATATGAATTTACTAACTATTCCATTTCAACTTTTAACAGATAAACAATTTGAATTTTTAGAATTATTTTTCAATAATTACAATGATTATAGAAATTTTTTTACTCCAGAATTATCATTTAATGATAATTCAATATTATCCAACCGAAAAAAATATAATTCGTTAGAAGAATTAAGAGAAGCATTAGAGAGCAAAAGAAACGAGTCTTTATCAAGGGGTTCTATAAATGGTTATGTTCAAAAATTAAGTAAAATATCTGCTCTCGAAATTTATCCTAATCCTAAAGATAAAAAAGAGAAGACAATTGAAATTAGTTATATAGGAATCGCATATTTTCTCCATAAATTAATTTTAAAATCTCAATAAAAAAAAGATAATAAATTAAATAACATAAATAAAAATTAAAAAAAGTCTATAGGTGCTATTACGATTTACTTAATACATAAAACAAACATAAAATACATTAATTTTTATACATCAAATCAAAAGGATCGTGGTTTTGCATTATTAGGAGGTATTCTTACTGGAATATTTACTATAGAAGCTTTATTGAAATTTCTAAGTGATAAAAACAAAAGAATTATATTACTAAAGAATCTTCAAACACTATTTTCTTTTTTTAAAAATTATTTTTTAAAGTAGCTTATAATTTGATTAAATGGTTTGCTTAATAATTCATAATCTTTTTTTTCCAGATATCCAGAATGTAAAAAAAAATAGAAATAACAAATCAATTTAATCTATATCATTTTAAAATCTTCTTAGGTGTTTTACAATTATTTTTTATAAGGAATTTTTATCATGTAAAGATATTCTAAATCTTTTCATTCTTAATTTATTTTTGATAAGTTTTTTGATTTCTAAGAGAAAATAATAATTAATGAATTTCTCCCCCAAATTGATTTTACCTAACTATTAAGAGAAGTAAGTAATATCTTTTGTTCCTGTCTATACTTTTTTGCGAGAAAAGTAATTTCATGATTTATTTTAAGATTTAAGTCATAATAAGATAACAACTTATATTTGTTTTCATGCATGTGCTGGTCCGTGCGCAATTCCTATATTTTGGCCGGCTTGTATTGCTTGTGGAGTTGCGTGTGCTGCTATCGCAACCACTGTATGCCTTCTTATTGGTACTTTTGGTTGTAGCCCTGGTTGTGAATGGCTATGTTGTCAATTACAATAAAATCAAAGAATAAATACAAGGAAAAAGAAATTTTATACAAATATTTTTTTTTTTTAATAATATATAATTTACTATTGATCTCTGTTAATTTCCATAAAGAATTGTTTTAACTCAAAAAAATTAAAGTAAAATCAAAAATTTCTCCCATAAAACATAAAATAAAGGAGGTTAGGAAATGAAAAAGAATAAAAAAGTTTCTGTTATGGTTGGATTAGTAGGTTTACCAAGTGCTATCATTACTGGGTTGATTTTCGATTTAATATTTGAAAGAGATCTACTAGAGGGTCTTATTTTCTCAATATCATTTGGATTAGTATTTTCTATTACTTGGATGGTGATGGCTACTATCAGGAATAGAAAAAAAGAAAATTAAACTTTTATTATTAATGATTTAATTTCTTTAAATTCTAAAATTTATTGAATTCCAGGGAAGGAGACTAATTCAATAACTAATACATCACCCGATAGCTCTAGTTCTTGGGAAACTAATACTATACATAACAGTCAATGGACTTCGACTTGCACTATAGCAGATGTAAAAATCGATCTCTATAGGAACGGAAATTTGTCGGAGTCTTGGGACTTAAATCATAATAACCCAATTTTAATCAGGTGAGTAAACCTGAATCGTATTATGATTGACAATTGAAATTTAAAATTAAGCCTAAAGACGAGAAAAAGCGAAAAAAGCAAAATATATTGGGTATCGATGAAAAGAAATTTACCAAATTCTTAAAAGAATGGAAAGATAAAAACTTATGAGAAGATCGGTTATCCGAAGAATTGTTGATACTTTAAGAGATGACGAGCTCTTGGCGTTGTTAGGAATAGCACAATTACTAAGAGATCAGTCTTATACGATTTTTAACCATGCTTTTAAAGAATATAAAAAAGTGTGTAGAGACTATTCTGTAATTCCCCACGGTAAATCAAGTTTTAGAAAATATATTTTCCAATTTATACATTTGGATCTAATTCGAAGAAACAAAGCTAAGCATGAAAGATGTCTAGAAATTACGTTATTAGATATTCCTTCTATAGTACTTATTGGATTAGTTCATAAAAAATTGAAAAAGAAATTAGATTTAAGAAATTTTAATCTTGATTCCGTGATTATCATGATAAATCCCAAAAAAATTGTTAAACTTCTGATATCAAGATTAGCTACCAAAATTTAACCTTGAAAGG
>JAZGEW010000075.1:0-9328 GCA_036478875.1 Promethearchaeia archaeon
AGAATAAAAGATTAATTTTAAATAAAGGAAAAAAATTTATCTTTTCAATAATTATTAATCAAAAAAAATAATTCCATAGAGGAATATATAAATTTTTTTTAAGAAATGATTATAATATGATAGTTAAATTTCGAATGCCTAAGGATCACTTAGAGACTTTAAAAGAATTTATTTCATTATCAAAAGAAAAAAAGGAGAATTATTTACAATTTATAGATTCAATATCACCAGAATTTTCAAAAAAAGAGATTAAGGAGATAACTAACCTTTCTGATGAAGAATTTGAAAAGTTTTTGGAATACCTAAGATTTTTTGTATCTCTCTATTTAAACTTTTATCGTTTTAAAAAACCTTTAGATGCTTTTATGAATGAAGTTATAAAAGATTCTGCTAATAAACATGACATCGAGTTAGAGTCTATAGAGGAAATTAGAGATTTAATTAAAAAAGTAATTAAAATGGATAAAAATATAGGAATTTTTTCAAAAAATATTATTTTATCTACAGATAATCCGAATATATTCTTTAATGCGAGAATTATTACAGATATAAGAAATTTATTTTACAATGATATTGAAAGGTTTCCTAATTATGCTTTAATTCAACATTTATTAAGAATAAGTTATGTAAAAAATAAAAAGATTAAAGAAATGTTTTTTAATTTAAATTTTGATCAATTAATAGAGTTAAAGAAGATAATTGATAGAGCAATAACCAAAGAAAATACAATTAAAAAAATGTGTAAAGAGAAAGAACTAATAACTTTAAAAGAGGTAGAATGGTATGAGTAAAGATCTAAATATAAAAAGAATATTTCAAAAAGAAAATTACTTTTCCTTTGATGATTGGATAAAACCTACGAAACCAATTGATTGGGCGTCCATTCCAACAACTTTTAGTGAATTAAGAACTATATATACTTATACTAAATTAGAAAGGAAAGAGGAATTAAACAGTACTTTTGAAAAATACAAGAATTATATATTGAATTTATCATATAATTGGGATGGATACGGTGCTCTACCTTTTAATGAAGAAACTTTAAGAAGAGCTTATAATCTTTTAGAAAATATATTAGATCCTTTTTGGAATAATATGATTGACATTTCTATACCTTTAATTCAACCTGTTCCCGATGGTAGTATTGATATTAACTGGGAAACTGATGATTTTGAACTTCTTATAAATATATCTCCAGAAAGTAATAAACAAGTTAATCTCTATGGTGAAAAAATAAATTCTCCTGAAGAGGAAATAGAAATGCATATTCCTTATGATCTTGTAGATTCAGTGATAATACAATGGCTGATGAAGATCCTTTAATATGGGAAATAGAATCCTCTGAAAATTTCTTAGATGAACATTTTCTTTACAGAGGGATACATAAGAATATATGGCAAACTTGGGAAAATCTACAAAAAATTGATCCTAATTTCTTCATGAAAAGAAGAGCTATAGAAGGGTTATCAACTGATTGGAGTAAATATGCAGATCCTCAATTTACTTTAACCCGTTTAAATTCTGATTTAGCTATATATGGGATTGCTGAAATAAATGTGGGTCAATTTAAAAATGTTATTGAAGTACAAAAATTTCCTTTAACAATTCATCATGATCCAATTAGGATAGCAACAGAGAGTGAACCATTAAACAGAGCACACACTTTAATCAAAGGTTTTAGTGAAAAAAACACTACAAAAATTAGACGCAAAATCTCTAAGATTACAAAATGGGCTCCGAATATGAGCCCTGTTATTGAAGAATAAATTTAATTTACCTATTAAATATAAAATTCTATTAAAGTTTTTAGAGTCTATCAGAATTTTTTAGTAGATTAAAGAGTTCTTAAATTAGGTTATGATTTTTAATAGAAACAATCCCTGCTCAATTTTAATTATTACTGATTTTCTTTTTCAATTTTTTTAATTTTTATCTCAACTAAGTCATTTTCAGTTATTTGTAATTCTTCTCTCAAGTCCTTTCTTAAATTAATATAAAAGGAATTTCCCATTTTTTTTACTTTCTCAGTTGTGATCAGTTCTCTTACCATGTTACTATATTAGTAAAATTAGTAAATTAAGGTTATAGACAAAATATTAACTAAAGAAAGAAAAAAAAAACTAAAAAAAAAAAAATTAGATAAGAGCTGGGGATTTAATGCATATAATATTCATGTATATTCTCTTGTATTACTATTATTCGCGAAACGATGATATCGTTTAAAAAAAGTATAAAGTTTATACTATTCTAGTGTTATGCTTGTATGTATAGTTCTACGTGAAAACACTGTTTCACGATATTTTGTTTTAAGTATATACTTTATAAACTTTTAATTTCTCAACATTTTTTATTAAATAGAGAGAAATTTAAAAATTTTAAAATTTTGAGAAAACTAAGGGTTCTTGTTCTTTATAAGATTAGTTGATTTCATTTTCTTCCGAATGTAAAAAGAACTTTAATAGTCCAATGTAAACCATCATCGAAACTATATTTGGGAAAAGTTTGTGTGAGTTCCTCCTTGAATTTTTCAAGATTTTCTGAACTAATTCTTTCCATTGCTCCTCGGAAACCCGTGGACCATAAATCTTTCCATAATTCTTCTGCATTTTCACAAGTTAACTCTTTTTCCTCTATTTTATTGTGGATATCTTTATAGCCTGCCTTGATCAAAATTTTCTGCATACCTTCAATAGTTTCAAATTCAGAGAACATAGAAACTTCAGGTTCTTCTTCTTGTTTATCTTTCTCTTTATTTTTAGGTGAATATTTCTCCATTAAATCAAAAACCCAATTTATTCCATTGAATGCATTTCTATAAAAAGTAGAAAGTCCTATCTGACCATAAGGTTTAAGTACTCGATATGATTCTTTGAGGGCAATTTCATATTGAGGAAAGAGAAATATGCATAACCCATAAAGTGCGATATCAAATGTGTTATCTTGAAATTTTAAATTTTCTGCATCCATCTGTATCATTTTAGCATTCGAAAATCCACTCTTAATGATTTCTTCAGTAGTCTTTTGGACCATCCCTTCAGCTAAATCAATACCAATTACCGATCCTTGAGAGCCAACTTTTTTTAATGTAGGAAATAGTAAAGCTCCTCTACCTGAAGCCACGTTAAGAACCTTAGCCTTTTTTGGAATCTCTATGAGTTCAACTAACCGTTTCCCGAAAGGATTAAAATATCTAAAACCTACTTGATCATAAGTAGGAGCAGCTCGGGTAAATATTCCAGCCATATGATTTTTAATATTCTTATCATTCATACAATCAGGACTATAAAAAAATGGTAAATTTGGATTAAAACATTACTTAAGTCTTTGTATACTATATCATAAATAATTTTTATGTGAAAAATATATTTTCAGTACTTTAAAAACCTATCGTGGTAAGGTATCCTCTTATTAATAGGGATAAAATGCGTCTTAGTGAAATTGCACGAATAAAATTTATGAAAAAAATTTTTATTTTATTAATTATATTGACAAGGCATGGATTATCGATTTTATACTAGTTTTTCTTCCTCCTTTGACACCTTTACAATTGTATGGAAAGAGCCTGGTTCTGATTTACAATTACAACGTATATTTCTTAGTGATCCTGAACAGAATTCTGAAATTAAAGCTCGAGAATCTTTCAAACAGATTAAGTTGGGATCAAATCCATCAATTACGTTACTGGGAGAACAAATGCAACGATTTTTGAAAAGTGAAAATGTAGAGTTTGATCTAGACCTGCTTGATTTTAATAGATGTTTGGAAATTCAAAAGAGAGTCCTTTTAGCTGAACACAAGATTCCAAGAGGGTGGGTCAGTACATATAAGCGAATTGCAAATCATATAGGCATATCTAATGGTGCTAGAGTTGTTGGAAACGCCCTAGCCAGAAATCCCTTTCCCATCATTACTCCTTGTCATCGAGCAATTAAGACAAACGGTGATCTCGGGGGATACCAAGGCGGTATTAATATGAAACGTAAACTATTAGAAATGGAAGGATTAGAGATTTCCAAGAGAGGAAAAGTAATTACCAATAGAATTTGTTATTAATAAAACTTAGATAATTGTTCTTTTATAATCTCAAAATAATCATAGTGAGAAATAAAAAGAAAAGGAGATTTAAAAAAAATGAATAGGATTGGCATTTTGGGAGGAATGTCTTATGAATCCACCATTAAATATTATGATCTAATTCTCGAAAAGTATTATGAGAACTTTAATGATTATAATTATCCTGAAATATTAATTTTCAGTTTGAATTTTCAGAAGCTTATTGATTATGAACTTGGTGGCAATAGGGCAAAATATATAGAATATTTAATGAGTGGCATTAAATCACTAGAAAGTGGAGGAGCAACTTTTATAGTGATGGCAGCCAATTCACCGCATGCCGTATATAACGATTTGGGGAATTTATCAAAAGTACCAATTTTGAGTATCGTGAAGGCTACTGCTGAAAAAGCAAGGCAAGAAAACATGAGAAGATTATTGCTTCTTGGAATAAAATTTACGATGCAAAATACTTTTTACCAAAATTATTGCAAAGAATTAGGAATTGAGGTTATAACACCTTCCAATGAAGAACAAAATATGATAGATAAAATAATTTTTGACGAACTAGTAATTGGTTTTTTTAAGCAGAAATCGAAAGAAAAATTGCTCCAGATTATAAAGAAATATAAGGTAGATGGGGTTATTTTAGGATGTACTGAGCTACCGTTAATATTAACTCAAAATGATACAAGAATTAAATTGTTTGACACTTTGCGAATTCACGTTGACGCAACATTGGAATATTACTTTTCACTAAAATAAATCAATGTAAGCTTTTTTAATACTCAAGTGCTATTTATTATAATTACATTCTAATGGTAATTGCTTATTGGACGCTTTCAATTTACTACGGTGAAATTCAAAGATCTGGCACCAATTATATTAGTCATGCTATTACTTTTTGTATCAACTGCATGTGCTAATATGCTCATTCCTAGTTATCCGGCGATACAGCAAGAGTTTAATATCTCTGAAGCATTAATTGCAATTCCAGATGCTTTTTTTGTACTAATTAGCGCCGTTTTTGCTTTATTTTGGGGGTATTGGGCAGATCGCGTTGATCGAGGGAAAGTACTCATAATAGGAGCATTCTCATGGACTTTAGGAATGCTTTTAACTGCTTTTTCTTCAACATACTTTATGTTAGTAATTTCAAGAGTATCAAGCGGAGCTGGTTTAGGATGTGTATTACCAGTGGGATATTCAGTAATCTCAGACGCTATCCCTGCTGAAGAAAGATCTGGCTGGTTTGGAACCTTAGCAATTTTAAGTTCCATATCCAATGGAGCAGGTCAAGGATTGTCTTCTTTTCTTGGACCTATATTCACATGGAGGTTTCCGTTTCTTCTCTTGGCTGGCATAAGTATTATAGTAATTTTCATTCTATTTTTTGTTAAAATCCCTCAACGTGGAGCAGGTGAAGATGAACTCTTAGAATTAATCGAATTAGATTTAGAATATAGTTATCGAATATCTAAAGAAGATTTAGGATTTATTATTAGAAAAAAATCAAATCTCTATTTGATTATTCAGGGTTTTTTTACAATTATACCAGGTACAGTTTTAGTATTTTTTATGACTTCAATGTTAACTCTTCAATACTTTAATCAAATTCCTATAGAAATACGGTTACAAACAGCTACAATTTTTGCTGGAATGATTGGTGTAGGATATATTCTTGGAAATGCAATTTTTGCTCGTTTAGGAGATATATTATTTCGACGAAATAAAAAAAATAGAGCTAGATTAGCAACTATATGTCTAATTTTTTCAATACCGTTTGCTATAATACTGCTTCTTTCATTAAGACCAATTAATCCAGCTCTATTAGATATTAATTATCCAAGCCCAATTCCTACTGGAGAGCTTTTTTCTTACATTGTACGTACAATTGGTCAAATTTTTGTAGCTTATCCTACATATATTATATTCTTCTTTTTTGCTTTAATGGCTTCAATGTTAGGAGCTGGTCCCGTTGCTAATCGAAATGCTGTTATGATTGATGTAAATATGCCAGAACATAAAGGAACTGCGGCTTCCTTTTTTAAGCTCTCAGAACAAATAAGTAAAGGCATTACATTACTATTATCATATTCCCTTATTTTTTTACTTGGAAGTATCTTTAATATGATATTTTTTAGTATATTTTTTTGGTTCCCCGCTGCCATTTTTTGGATTTTAGCAAGCAGAAATGTAGAAAAAGATATGACTTATAAATCGAGAATTTTATCAGAAAGAAAACAGGTTAGTTTAATTGATTATATATTTGAATTAGAAATTCAAATGGATAGAGGTATTCAAAAGGTTCAAGACTCGAAATATTATATTCGAACAGATCAAAATAAGTTCAATCAATTAATGAACGATGCCTTAATGATCTTCAAATTCTGTGAGCGTGAGGGAGAATCTCGGAGTATTACAAACATAGAAAAAAAAGCACATATAATGTATTTAAGAATTCTATTAGTCAAGCAAGAAGTGAAAAAAATTTATAAACTGCTTAATAATGAGGATATATCAGCTCAGGAAATAAATCAATTAAGAAATGAATTAAAGAAGATATATTATAAAATCAGTGAATATGAAAAAAGTACATTTGGTGAGATTCAAACTTATTATGAAGATGCTTACTTAAAAATTATTGAAGCTAGACTTAATAGTACTCACCATTTAATAAAAGGTTTGAGTAAAATTGACGAAGCAATTAAAATCTACGAACGTGTGAAATATCTATTAAATGAAAGACTAGAAATTGTCGAAGAAAAGCCTGATTTATCAGAAGAAGAATCAATTGTACGTGATAAGGAACAAGAATTATTTGATAAATGCTCTAATTCATTAAATGCTACTATTAAATTAAGAGAAGAAGTAAAAAATGCCTTCAACCATTTAAAGGAAGAAGATATTCACATGGAAGATTTAAGAAAAATTTCTGATCTTACTCAAGAGTATAATGTTGAAATCTATGATGTAATTGTTGAAACATTTCAACATGATAAAAAAACAAAAAATGTACTCATAGAGACCTTAGGGAAAATTGAGGATATTTTCAATCAATATGAGAAGTGGAAAGAAACCGATTTCAAAGTTTTTTAAATCTAGAATTAGTTATTAAATTCACATCTCAATAATTCTTGCATTTGATTTTTTTCTTGTCCAGAAAGGATTTTTGGAGATTTACCTTTATTATAAGCATAATCCGGGGAATCAGGATTAAAGCACAGATTAACTAATAAAATCAAACAATTTCTGACTCGCATTGCATTTGATATGTCGTTATCGAGATCCTGCATTAATTTAATTAAAGCTTTATATCTCTTTACCTCGCTATTTTCACAGATTTCCAATATTTTATCGATGCAATCCGCCATTTTGAAAATAATATCCCTTAATTCAACTATGTTTTTTACAATTTTTGCATTGCTTAAGCAGATACATAATGAATCACATATTTAATTGTATTTATTGTCTATTTTCTCATAGGAAAAAAAGTATTTTTCCAGAAGAGTCTCACATTTCTATATAGGATCTTTAATTTCAACAAAGATTAATCCCATTCTTTTAGGAAATATTCCAATTCGATCTCCATTTTTTACTTCTTTTCCAGCACCAGAGTATTTATTATTTACAAATATATGACTGATTTCTTCCTGTGTTATACTGAATTTGTCTAGAATATCTATTACTGTAGTTGTTCCATCGGTTTCAATATCTAAAGTGCTTGGAAGCCCAATTTCATTGATTAATTGTTTTACTTTTTCTCTTAAATCTCCATAGAATTTCAATTTTATTGTCATCTAATATTACCACAAAACTGACGTTATTTATTGAAAAAATGTAGTATCCTAGGAATAGAACAAGCCAGCTTTAATATAAATATTCCTTTTATAGTTTAAAAATAAGTATGATGGCGTTACTGGAAAATCAAACTTCAATACTATGTACAAAGCTTTCAATAGTTTGCTCTAAATCAATAATATCTTCTACATCCTTAATATCAGCACTTGCAAGCTTGGCGAGGAACTCTTTTAGGAGTTTTTCTTTAGCCTTATCAGTGGGAAATAATAGACTGGCCTTGTAATGCTCCCAATCGAGGATGTTGGTAAACACCAAAAAAAGTATCTCGACGTGCGAATAATCAATTAAGCCTTGTAGTTTTTCTTTAGTGATCATTATTTTTGTGTGATCTGTGTAGAAATCTGACAAATCATCATAATAATTTGTCAATCTAGCAATGTTATCTAATTGTGTATGAAGTGCCGCTTGATTAATAGGGCTGTCTTCATCTTTATACATAATATCAAAATAAGTATTGATAAAATCTTTTAATTTTTGAAGCTTTTGCTGAAACACACGAGTTTTTACAATGCGTTCGAACATTGGAGACTCTTTGTAGTGATAGAAACGAAGTTCGAATTTAACGATATCCAATATATCAAAAAATAATTCTCGTACATCAATTTCTTTTGCCATATTTTACTCCTCTTTAATAAATTCTTACTAATTTATGAAGCTATAAGAAAATAAATTTCTTTAATAGTACAATTCTAAATAAATAAACAAACATTTATATTTTTATTTTTTAGAATTTCAAGAAATTTTAATTTTCTCTTATTTTCGAATTTACAATTATATATGATTAAAATATTATAGGAAAAGTACGATCAGAGATAATCTGTTCCTTAGGTCTATATTGGATCCTTAAACCTTGTTTTCTTTTAACTAATTTTTTGTATGATATGGCTTTAATATGAATTTTTATAATTCGTATTGGACATCGAATCATAAAAGCCATATTATTACGTGGTGAATTTCTCAACCGAAGAAACTCAGAAAAAAATCTGGAAGCTTTTGATTGTAATTTTTTTCTTTCGAATGAAATAAATCGTTTAGTTAAATTATTTAGATTTTCTGAATCACGAAAACAATAAAAATTTGATGCTTTCAAAGACCATTTTATTGCTTCTAATTGATATTTCGTTGGATTTAAATTTTTAAGGAATGATATGGCTATAGAAAAAAGGGAAATCATAAGATTCATAACAGTGCTTCTAAACATTTCTTGCACGGTAATTTGAATTTTTGGCCTAACTTCCTCTCTTAAATCATCTCCATAGAGGATAGAACTATTAAGAAGAATATTACCAAGCACAATTTTACGAGGGGCAAAAACTGCGGAAAAAACTTTATTTACCCGAAATATCTTATGAAAGATAATATCATCCCAATATCTCTTTTTAGTTAGAAAATGACTCATAAATATGCCGGTAGT
>JAZGEW010000076.1:0-40183 GCA_036478875.1 Promethearchaeia archaeon
ACATCAATAATTTGGGAGGGTCATTTTGCAGGGATTGAATTAGGTTATTTTCAGATGGAAAAATTAATAAATTTAGATAAAGTACCCCCTGTTGGAGCTACAATTTATTGTTTTCCGATAAAAATTGCTCGAGCTAGTGCTGGATGGGTGCGTGCGGTAGCTACTATACCAGAATAAGTAAATCTTTTTTTTATAAGAGAATATTAATGTATTAAAAATAATTAAAAAAAATCTCTTTCAATCTTCTTTAAAAATATCTTTTACAAGTTTAGTGTTTTCTTCATCTACAAAGTGATGGAGAGCACCCGTCCAATCCTTTAATAGATCTTTATACTTATCTTCAAATTTTTGGACAAAATCTTTCAGCGGTGCTCTTACTTCTGAGCTTTGAGTTCCTTTTATGAATAATGCTCCAAATATTTTGTTGCCATATTCAAGAAGTATAGTAATATCTCCATGGTCAATTTTTTTTAAAGTTTCTGTGGATTTAGTCATTTCTTTAATAAATGACGTTATAGCAGAGAACATACCGGAAACTAAACTTGGATCTTGAATGTCTTCGCTTCGAAAAGCATAATTGAAAACACCTCTCCCATCATCATATATAATATATAGTCCTTGTTTTTCAACCTTTTCAAAAGTATATTTAAATTCTGGCTTCCAAATATCTATAAAGTTATTGAAAAAGAGATATTTTAGTGTAAAGAAGAATCTTTTTCTCTCATTTTCATCTTCAGGTTTAAGTTCTTTCAGTAATTTTTCTTTTTCTAAAGTATTCAACAAATTTTTTACTTCTTCTCGTTCCTGCTCAAATTCTTCTCCTAAAATTTCTTTTTTTCTTGTAATTAAGTATTGGGCTGATTCTTGATCATAATCACCAAAAGAGATATAGTCTGTAAGAGTTGAAAATACAACCTTTTCTAAATTCTTGTCGTCTATAGGGATATTTTTAGTGGTAAATAACTTTCTACAATAGAAAATCATTAAGGTCCAAATTATAATATTAAACACATACCTTGTATATAGATACGGAAGTGCTAATGCTCCTAATACTCCAGTTAAATTAGCATTTAGAGCGGCAGTTCGAAGTGTGTAAAAGTTAAAATTAAAAAGCACTGTAAAACTAGTTTGGCCTGTGATCCAATACTCTTCTCGGGCAAAATTAATTAATGGAGGCATTCTGAGAAGACTAAATATAACTGAGAATAATATTATCACAGGTAAATATGTAATTAATCCTAAGAAATTACTTTTAATGTATTTCATAATAAACGCTAAGAGTCCTGCCATAATGATAATAGGAATAAGTTCTAAGACAATAAAGTTAAAAATTATCATAAGATCAAAAGAAATGGCATAAGATAAAGTTGGATTCACAGACGGAATAAATTGGGCTGAATCAATTATATTTTCGCTATTTGGAAAAGCAGTATAAAATAATGGTTGAAATGCTACTACGTTTAAAAGTAAAAATATAAGAATAGCGACAAAAGCGACTACTATTCCGTAATAGAAATTTGTATAATTCATATTTCTGATCTTTTGCTTTCTATTTTTCCACCAATCTATTAATTTTATGAATATTAATATAGATATTGGTTCGAATACCTTTAGAAATAAGATAAAAATTACCGAAGCCATTATAAAGTAGGCAAAGAAGTAGATAATGATAAGTATTGAAGATGTGTATTGAGCGATGAAGAGAATTATTGATAATATTGAAATGGGTGCTCCTACTGTATATAGACTTTTATATGTCTGCGTTCTTATATCTTCTCCAATGAATCTGCCCTTTAATGCAATTTGGGAACTAAAGAGTAATTCAATGCTAAAGATAAAAATTGCCAAATAAACGAATAAAATCTCAAGAAACCATCCTAAAGCAGTTTCTCCTGTAATTACAGGATCAGACTCTAAACCTGAAACAGATAAGATTACTTGCAGAAGGTAAAGGGAAATGGGCAAAAGAACTATCAAGAGTTTAAGGATTTCTTTTTCTCTTGTCCAATCGCTTTTTAAAATTCCACTTCGTATTAGTTTAGCAGGACTTTCTGTAAATTGATAAGTTATAAGATTCAGGTTTGATTTTGTAGAACCGTCTTCTTTTCTTAAACGATTCCATACATATAATAGGGAAATGAAAGGTGCTACAAAAAAGATATATGGTAAGGTAACTAATGGATAAAAAGCAAATAGTGAAATAAGTGATCCAAAGTGAGCTGCTAAAAATCCGAAACCTTGAGAATCTGTTGTATCCTCTAAATTTTCTGGCGTAATTCCTGTTTGGAAAATAATAGGGAGAAACCAGTACACTACATAAAAAATTAGGATTCCCATATAGATTCGTAAATATAGTTTTCCAATAAACCTTTTTCGAATGAAGAAATATGGAATAATTAAAATCAATATAGGAATAATGTTTAGAATTATGATGATAAAAACTTCCAAGGCGTCCATTATATTCACACAATCAGTTTTTTATTTTTTATTGGAATTTTATTTAAGAAAAAATTACTATTTTAATTATAATAATTTAGGTATTTTTGAATATTTTTAATTTTAGTATGATAGATAACAACAAAATTGGATTAATAATAGATGGTGATTTTGCATCAAAAAATGAGCCTCCTTATCCACATCCTATCTTTTTTTCTTATGAAACTCCCCTTAGAATTAAATCTATTGTAACATATTTAGAAAAGAAGAATGTAATTGACGATGATAGAATTATATTAATAGAACCTAAGTTAATAGATGAAGCAGTTATTAATTTAGCCCATTCCAAATATTATATCGATTCTATTAAACACCTCTCAAGTTTAGAAAGTCCTATGTTAAATGAGGAAGTATTTATTACAAAGGATTCTTTTAAATTGGCTAAAAAGGCAATAGGAGGAGCAATCCAAGCAATTGAATCGGTTATTGATAAGAGAGTAGCACAATCATTCGCTCTTATTAGACCTCCTGGTCATCACGCTTTACGAGAAAGTGGATCAGGTCTCTGCATTTTTAATAACATAGCAAATTCAATTCTATATTTACGCGAAAGACTCAATTATAATGAAAAGATTGCTATTATTGATATTGATAATCATTTTGGAGATGGTCTAGCACAATACTTTTATGGAGATCCAAGTGTTCTTTATTTTTCTATTCATGAATATGACTTTATTGAAGGAGATATAGGATTTATTAATGAATTAGGAGAAGGGGAAGGCCTTGGCAAGAATATAAACTTTCCAATACCAATGAATAGTGTTGATGATGATTTTTTAGAATTTATAGAAATTATTGAACCTGTTTTGAAAGAATTTAACCCAGATATCATTATAATTGCTGCTGGTTTTGATATGTATTATACTGATCCTATAGGAAACTGCTTATTGACCTCGATTTCATATTATAAATTTACTGAAAAAATATTGGAAATTGCTGAAGAAATATGTGATAGTAAATTAAGTTTTATTCTTGAGGGGGGTTATAGCTTAATTGGTCTACCTGTTTGTGTTTATTCAGTTATTCAAGGGTTATTTAAAGAGAAGTATGAAAGACCCCCTTTTGAATGTCTAGACTTCTCAAAGAATTCTAAAAAAAATGAAATACAAAAGATTAAATCTAACTTAAAGAATCTTTTAGCTAATTACTGGAGTTCGCTACTATAAAAAAGATAAAAAAGTTTTAAACTAAATCCTTTAGTTTTAGAGCATATTCTTGAGCTGCGAAAAGAATGTCTCTAGGACCTGCTTGAGGGTTTATATCGTCCTCAATATTTCGTATTAACTTATAGGAATAATTAATAATCAGTTAATTCATTTTTTGTTTTTTTACATTTCTGTAAGTTAAGAAATCGAAATTTCCTATCTTGTGCTTTGAATAAAAAATCTTTCTCTATTTTGCTCTTTTTCCCACTTTTTGCGCTCTGAACGTAATTTGAAGAGGTCAATATCTTTATATATCAAACCTTCTTCTTTTGCTGGAATATTTCTTTCAGTACGATCTTTCTCGGGTGTATAGATTAGCGAATCACCAAATTCAGCGACATTGGCGAAGAAGCAGTAAGCATATATAGATCTTCGTGCATCAAAATGAGCTGCTTTAAAGTCAGCGGTTACAGGAGTAAATGCCGGATTTAAAATAATGTCTACAGCAGGTTCGAAATTCTTTAATTCTACTCTTAAATCCATATCTAAAAAGTCTCGACATATAGCGATAGCAATTCTTCCGTATTCAGTATTACAGACTAGTATTTTTCGAGGTCTTGAGGTGGTTTCTATAGCTTCTTTAAATTTTTTATCTTTAAAGTGAATTATAGCTGGAATATGTTTTTCTTGTTTCCATAAAACTCTTTCAGGAGAGATAACCATACTTATATTTTGTTTTGTTTCTTGATCGTGATAAGAACCTGGAATGATATACATGTTATATTTCTTGGCGAGATTTGATATCTCTTCTAAAAGATCTATATAGTTTAAATCTATAGTCATTTCTGGAAAAATAAGAACATTGATTTTATGTTTACCAGCATTATCAACCATTTCTTTAACTTTGCTTATCACAGTTTTTATTTTGTCCTTTTTAAATCCCAACAGACCAGAAGATTTCTCTTCAAAAAATTCAGTTATAATATCCCCAGTTTTTGATAAGCCAATTTGAGCAATTCCTATTTTAATTTGACTTTTTTGGGTTTTTAAGTCCTGCTTAAGAAAATCTGTATATATTATTTCATATTTTTTCCTTTCAGTTTTTTCTTCTACAAATCTTCTTAATATATTATCTGTGATTTGACGTACTTCACTTAATCTAGGAGATTGACTGACTTCTATAGGACAAGCCGGAGCAGTTATACCAGTTGTGCTTCCAGAAATCTCAGGTTTTTTAATTGAATTTAAAGCAGAAAACAAAATCTTTTCTTCTTTTTCAATCAATTCAATACGATTCAATACTTCATTTTGTTTATCTTCGTAACCTGCTTTACCGAAAAGATCTGCTGTTGATTTTAGAATTTGCTCTCCTAATTTAAGAAGTCTTTCTTTTTCTTTTAATTCCATCTCTTCATCTGCTTTAATTATATGCCATACACCATCAAAATAAGTAGAAGTAGCTATAGCCCAATTTGCTCCATTTTTAAAACCTCCCTTCTCATAAGAAGTTGCAGCTCCTCTTAACATTGCTTTAATGTTTGGATACAATTTTACTTTAGTTTCTGAGTCATAAGACTCATCAAATTTACATCCTAGCTTTAAAGCATTACAGAAAGCAGAATTCCCAGACGCTAGCAATTTCATTTTATTATCAGGAAAGATTTGGCTTGCTTTTGAGAAAAGATCTGCTGCTTCTGCATATCTTTCTGGTTCTGAATAATTTTCAGCGAATTCCATATTCTCCCAGGCTTTACAGAGATAATAAACTGCTTTAAGTTCCTCTCGTTCTAGTTTAATTATAAATAGAGTGCAAATATCTCTAATTTGAGAAGCTGCTGAGGAAAATTTTTCTGCAGCATCAATATGTTCTCCTTTTTTTCCTAAGATCTTTGCTTTTTCAAGGTTTATTCTGGCTGAGCAATAATTCATCCTTATTTTGGCTATATTCTCGAATTTCTTGATTCTTTCTTTTTCAATTTTATCTTTAGATTGTATAAAGGATTTTTCTAGCGTCTTTATCGCGTTATAAAAGATTTTTTTGGTTTTTTCGAAACTCTCAATGGCTTCATTATATTTTTCTTGTTTACTGAGATGCTCTGCTTGCTCTTGTGATATCCATGCAGAAAAGTAGAGTGCTTCGTAAAAGTACCTTGGTATTCTTTTTAGAATTTCACTTGCTTTTTCGTAGCATTCTTTAGCTTTTATGTGACTTTCTCTTTTATTATATGATTTTGCCTTTTCGATTAGATTCCAAGCATGGGCATATTCAATTTTTTCATTGACCCTTTTTTTCAAGGGTTTGTATTCAATGGTTTCAAATGACTTTCCGTAAGCTTTTTGAGCTCTTTTATAGTGTTCCGCAGAAGCCGTGTGATTGCCCAGTCGATCTTCTATGCGTGCAATATATTCGTGTGAAGCGGCTGTGAATGAATTGTATCTTCTATCAATGCTTTCCTTATTAACATTTAGTAAAATCTCTTTAGCTTCCATTAACGAATCTAATTCTCCGCTTACGAGACTAAGTTCTTCATAGAGGAGTGCTAACCGCAATAAAGCTGTTATTGTGCCCGTTCGGGATTCTATAGCGTGTCCTATGCTCATTTTAGATGCATCTACGGCAGCTGATAGTATTTTAATTTTTTCTTCTTTATTTTCATTAATTTCAGCAAGTGTTTTGTAAGCTTTGTATAAAGAGGAATAGCCAGCAGCTCGAGAACCTCCTCCATTGTATTTTTTAGAAATTTTTTCAGCTTGCTTTGCGTAATGCAGCATTTTCTGTGCATATTTACCTTGTTCATCCTTTTTTGTCGCAAGAATCGTTAATTGAGAGTATGACCAAGTCATTACTTGATATGACATTGGAGCCCAAAATGAGAGTGGAAAAATCTTCATGGATTCTTTGGCATATTTTATCCCTTGTTTAGCGTGGGTTTTTCTCTGAGCTGGAGTGAAAAAACTTCTCTGCGCAAAATTGCTATAATAGAGAGCAGGCCATACAAACGCATACCGAATTAAAAAATTATATGAGTTTCCATATATTTCTCCTATTTTTATAAACTCATTAAGATCAGTAACTATTCTCTTTTGAATGTAATCATACCTTCCCCCAAGCCATGCCCACCAATCCAACCAAAACAATGACCAGAGTATAATTTGGTTATCTTTTGCTATTTTAGCAAAGTGTAAGCCCTTTTCGAGTAATTTTAATCCCTTATTAATGGTCTTCCTTTGTATTATTTCATCCTCAACAAACTGAACTCCATAGAAACCATAGCTCTCACCGACTAGAGTGTAAATTAATCCACGGTATCTATAGTCATCACAACTATCGGCAAGTTTTAAACTTTCGTCACTCCTGTAAAGTAATTCCTTGATATACACCTCCCAGTTTTCATCCAATTTAAAATCTGTCGTAAAAGTTTCACAACATGCAAATAAACTTTCAGCCCACAATGATTCGGCAATGGATGGAAGACTTCCAACTGTTTTTGAAAGTCTCCAAGCTTTCTTTACAATTTTTCTTCCTTTTTTAATAAATTGCTGAATTTCATTATGGTTGCTGGTAAGAGCTGTAGTTAGACTTAAAGCCAATGCAGCTCGGCTTAAGGTTCTCACAAAACCTTTTTGGTTATTTTCTTCAGAATAAATCTCGCTTGACTCAATGAAAAGCTCATAGGCTTTGTAGCAAGAATTTTTTGCATCCACTAGAGAATTTTCTATAAATCCTTTGTAGAAGAAAGCATTTGCCATGCAATTCAATTCATCAGCTCTGATTTCGGTTTGTTTATAAATATCAGCAGCTTCTTCATAAGCTTTAATACAATTTTTATATCTTTCTATAAATTCTTCTGAGATTTCTGAATTCTCTGCTGCCCTAAAGTAAGCATAACCAAGCTTTTTACATGCATCCGCTAATTCAATCGCTGATTCGTTGTCTAGATAAGATTTAACAAGAGTATTATATAGTTTTACCGCTTCTACCCAATTATAATCTTTTTCCTCAGCCTTTGCTCTTTCTAAGAGAGATACTTTTGTTTCCTCTATCATTATTCGAATATAATGAATATGTTATATTTCTACTCTTAGGTTTTCCAAATATATTTTGGATAATGATTAATAAACAGTTTTTTCTGTTTTTATTTTTTTGGTAGAAGATCTAGTGAAAATCAATTTACTAAAAAAAAAAGATAGAATTACCTATTAATAATAAAATTATCCAAAAGATTATAAATCATTTAAGAGAAAAATATTGTTTTTAGAACTTTTTTAAATTAATCATTTAACAACAAAATCTTAAGAATGATTTTTGCGAAAAAAATTAAGAAAGTCATAGAATTTCTAAATTAAACCTTCGAGTTTTAATGCAGTCTGTTGGACTGCTAAATAACTATCCTTTGGATATCTAGACTTCTCAAAGAATTCTAAAAAAAATGAAATAAAAAAAATTAGTTCTACTTTAAAAAATCTTTTAGCTAATTACTGGTCATCATTATAATAAAAAAATAGAAAAAAATTACACAAAATCTTTTAATTTTATAGCATACTCTTGAACTGCGAATAGAGCATCTCTTGGTCCTGCTTGAGGGTTAATATAGCAAATTAGTGCACCAGTACCTCCGATTGGAACAGGGCAAATAATAATATGTCCTTTACCGGTAATATTTGTCCCAATTATTCTTTCTTCTGTATTCTCCACAATCATATATTTGATTCCTTGAACCGTTAAAGTGCTGATTCCTTTAGCCCCTAACTCAAGCTTCTGGTTAAGCAATTCATTGATTAAATCTAAATCATTAGCTATATTCCAATTTTCCGTTTGAGTTAATAATTTCCCATCTTTGCTTATTATACTAATACCGAAAATATTTTGCTCCTCGTTTAACAAATCATCTATAATGGATTCTATTTCTGACATTATAACCAAATTATTTATTATTAAATTGTTATAATAACATAAATAAAATCAATCATAAATTTAAATATAATTTAAACATAAATTGAAAAAAGCACGGTGAAATTAATTGGCATTTAGAATGTGGAGAAAAGCGATACTTCTCTCTTTACGTGAAAAAAAATTATTTGTAGTGTTTACATTAATTTATACAACATTAATCTTTTTAACTTCCTTTTTCATAGATTTAGGACTTGAGGGAGGGTTTGGAGAAATGGCATGGAATTTTGTAATTATCTTTTTTGTAACATCTCTCTTTCTTTCTTTACTTTACGCATGGATTTTAGTCTCGAGAAAAAGACGTGTATGGGCAACGTTTAAATGTATAGGGTATACGAATAAAAATATTTTAGTACTAGTTTCAGGTATGATCTTTTTTACAACTTTAGTAGGATTTTTTATTGTAATCGAGGTATTATTCCATTATGCTGCCATTATTGCTTATATTAATCAAACAGACTTAAATTTTACTGTATTAATATTGGTTGATTTAGTTCCTGTAGTTGTTACGAGCTTAATTTTTATCGGGGTTCAAATACTTGCGTTTATTTTAGCTTACAGGAAAGTTCTTAAAGTTAGGCCAATAATAGCATTAAGAAAAGTAGGTGAGTAAGGAGGTAAGAGAAAAATGTCATCCGATAAAAATATTATGATTGAAGCTGTAGATGTTAATAAAGAATATAGAAGAGCAGGTGCTATAATAAGAGCCTTAGCAGATGTGAATTTAAAAATCAAATCGGGAGATTTTGTCATCATTCAAGGTCCAACAGGTTGTGGAAAATCTACGCTTCTCAATGTTCTTTCAGGATTAGATCTTCCAGATTCAGGGAGAATTATATTTGATGGTGAAAATATCGCCAGAGCAACAGAAGATAGATTAAGTAGGCTCAGAAGACAGAAAATTGGTTTTGTATTTCAAGATTTTAATCTCGTTAATACTTTAACAGCTATAGAAAATGTAGAATCTGTTTTGTGGCCAACAGTTTTACGCCAGAAAGAAATTGAAAATCGAGCAATTTCGGCATTAAGAGACGTTGATTTACTTGATCGTAAAGATCATTTCCCGGTTCAAATGTCAGGAGGCGAAAAACAGAGATGTGCTATTGCTCGTGCAATAATCCATAGACCAAGAGTTATTTTGGCTGATGAGCCCTCAGGTAATTTAGACCCTCAATCTGAAAAAGATATTATGAGTTTATTAAAAAAGATAAATCAAGAAATGGAAACCACTATTTTAGTAGTGACGCATAGAAATTTATCTGCCTATGGAAATAAAACGATCAGTATGGATAGAGGTAAAATTGTTAAGATTAAATAAATAAACTTTATTTTTTATCCCTTTTTTTAGACTTTTTAACCTTATTAATCAAAATTTAATTTCTAACTATATATAGTTTAAATATTAGTATTATTAGCATAGTTGGAGATTGACGTTTAAAACAAAAGTATAAATATGCTATAGTTGATGAATAGTAATATAGAAATTAAAATCATTTAATCACTTATGGTAAGAGGATAAATATGGGATGGGGTCGCGTTATTAAGTCAGGATGCGCTGGTATGTGTTGTCTTATTCCGATGGCCTATGTTTCATTTAGGTTTCTTAACCTCACTGAGGGTGTCACAGGAGGATTGATTGCAAACATCGATGATGCTGTTGCTACACTAACTAGTTCTCTTGGTATAGGTGGACTTTTCATCCAATTAATCGCAGGTGCAGCAATTGGGGCTGTACTCATATTCTTATTTCCCATACATTGGTGCTTATTTTATCGTCCCGATGATGTAATGTTAATTATAGCAGTTACTATTCCTTGGATTCTATGTTGTGTTATAACTAGCGGTCTTTTTGCTCACTCTCCCCGTGGAGGTGTACATACTAGTTTTTCTATAGGAATTGGATATGCGATTATACTTTCGCTAGTTTACATTATATTAGCAGTTGTTATACCATTTGGATTAGGATCGGCAATTTTAGACGGATTATTATTAGGTTTAACAGATTTACCGTATCTTGTAGCTGTTCTTACAGCAATTTTGGAAGGAACATTAGTTGGTGCCGTTTTTGGCGCATTTGTGGGAAGTTTGAAATACAAGTCAAAGGGAGGTAAAAAAAAGAAAAAGAAAAAGAAAGTGAAAGCTAAAGATGAAGCTATAGAAACTGGTGAAATGTTTCCTAGAGAAACTATAGAAGATAAAACCATAAGTACATCTGACTTCTGTAAAAATTGTGGAGCTAAATTAACTGTTGAAGACTTATTTTGTACAAATTGTGGAGCAAAAAAATAGATATCGAATATTTTAAAAATTAAAACATTAATAATTCTTATTCTTTTTTTTTGAATCTGCCTATAATTTCGATAGAAAATATATTAATTATTATATCATAGTATTTTATATTAATATTAAAAATTCAATGTAAATTAAGATAAATTATGTCTAAAGAGATAAAAGGAATTATTGTTAGCCGCCTAATCGTTTTGGTGTCAATAATTATAGTTCCAATTGCGATTTTTTTAATGTATAACTTAGCTGGTTTTAATTTATGGTATTCAGATGATCCAGTCCTTACTTTAGTAATAATTAAAATTTTATGTCCTTTTATTTTTAGCGTTTCATGGTTATTTTTTTTGATTCTTTTTATTAATCGTTTTGCTAATACTCTTGATGATTTTGATAAGACAATTAGTGTAGTTCCCTCAAGATTAAAATTCTTTTATGGTCTAAATGCAATTTATATTTTGTTAATATTTGTCTTTCCTGTAATTACACCGGTAATTTCTATTCTAAGTTTTGCTTCTATGGCATGGAGATTAACAACTTTTAGAAAAGAAAGATGGGAGGAAGATACAAAAATCTCAAAAATAACATGGATTATGATGGCTCTTGCATCAATAATCCCCATTTTATGTGCTGCAAGTATTTTACCGGTATTTCTAATTTTAGTAGATTTCTTATGGAATGATCTATGGCTTCCAATGCTTCCTTTGTTATTTAGTATCTCATATTCGCTATTCACAGCATTGGCTATTGGGTCTTTTGTATTATTATTATATAATTCTGGTATTAGTGAATATGAACAATTGTGGGTCGATTCTTCAAAAAAGGAGATAGTGTGGAATATTAAAATTCTTGAAGTATTCCTCTTTGGATTTTTTTTGTTTTTAGATATCTACCAATTTGAGATAATTGATTTATTCTATATAGTGGGATTTATTCTCATAATTATTATTTCAATTGTTAATTTTTTCCAAGGAAAATCGAAAGTAAAAAGTTTTAAAAGTCATTTATTTGGATATCTTATTGCTGCTGTTTTTATAGGGTCAAATGTACTTTTCTCTACTACTTTAATATCTGGGTTCTTGAGAGTCTGGAGTCTGCTTCTTTCAGCAATTTTATATATCTTTGTGTTTTTTTATACTTTCTATAAAGCTGAATAAATTTAAACTTAAAATTGTATCTACTCAAATATATAACAATTTCAATAGCGTTTTACAACCCAATTTTTAAATTAGTAATAGATTTTATTTCATTTTGCTGAAGTACAAAATTTTTGTAAAATAATAATAGTAGGTAAAAAGAATAAATTAGAATTACATTCTCTATAAATTTAATTTCATTTAACTATAATAATTGTGGAGTATTTTAAAGCTTCTATTATATTAGAACAAAAATCATTAAAAAGTCATATTTTGATTATAACATTAATACTTACTAAAATTAAATAAAAAAAATGAGAATAATATGAAAAATTTAAATACAAAATCCTTAATGGTCATTACAATTGTCATTGCTTCAGTATTTACTATGCCCATGACAGTAATGGGACAAGAAAAGGAGTTTACTGATACATTCAATTTAGATCAAGTGGACGCTGGCATTTTCGATGGTTTTCGAGGAGGCTTTGGAGCAATTTTTAGTAATAACTTAGGATATGCAGGTCAAATCCTAGGCCGTGTTTTTGAAACATTATTAATGCAAGGGCTAGATCTTGAAAAACATGAAGTAATGGATAACGTTTATGTTTTAAGTGCAAATACTACTAGAACAATTTCAGGTGTTAAAACGTTTAGTTCTGAGAATAGGGAAGAATATTATTTTCTTCCGAATGATTATGAAGTTCCAGTTGATGAGGGATTTGCATATTGCGAAGTTACTAAATCTGGCAGTTATTCTTATGAGTTAGAAGTAGGTGCGGCAGTATCTCTTATCATTTGGGATAATGACAAATCGTTTGTTAATGCTATAAATAGATTACTCGGTTTTTTCAAAAAATTATTAGCACTCCAACATGGGGGAAGAGACATATCTCAAGATGTTATAAAGGAGGGAATTTCTGTAATTACCTGGTTTTTAATTCATATAAATGACATATTTACTGGAGATGAATTATTTGTATTAAATCCTATTACTTGGCAAAAATTAAACATTACTCCAATAGGATATTCCATTAGTAAGGAGTGGAAATTTTCTGGTCCTGACTATGATATTGGAGGTGGAGACGATTCTCCAGTATCTAGTAGTTTAAAAGCAGATTGGCTTGATAATGCAACAAATAGAAGAGATAATTATATGGAATGGTTACTAACACCTACAGCACCAGGAGATTTAGCTGAAACAATTTGGACTCAATTCTCTTTTGATTTAATGCAATTATGGATTAAAAATTTCGAACTTCATATTAATGTTAATGAAATTGTTAACGTGTTGACGGGAGGTGGAGGTACAGTAGAAGAAGCTATAGCTGGTGCTTTTGATGGTTGTGATATTGAATTTTACCTCTTCACTCACCATCTAGCAGGTGTTTTCTTATATGATGATGCGGATTCAAGTGGCGAGATCTCGTCTCATTATGTAAATGTAACTGATGATGCTGGTCAACCTATACTAGATGAAGCCGGTGATCCCATACAGGTTCCTGACCGCTCGGAACTCAGTCATAGACTTATTTTAGGTACTGTTGGAGAATTTGAGTTTACTAAATCTGACCCTAGTGAAGGAGAAGATAGTATTTCATGGGGTTTAACCTTAAATAATGTAAACATATCCGCAGTTCCTATGTTTGTAGATTTAGACTCATATTTAAAAGCACCAGAGGAAAATCTTGAGTATATTTACTTTGGGTTCACATTTACACCAACTAAAGATGAAGAGACTGGAGCGGCAAAAGGTCCTGTTAAATTAGATCAAAATTTTGCCCCTTGGAATGGAGGTACTGGACCTAATTCTGATATTACGGGATTAGATTTAGCAATTATTTACGTATCAACTGTATTGTTTTTCCACTTAAATGTAGCGGTAAATGAAGAACCAGATGATCCAGAAGTACTTTTAGATCCAAATGAAGATTATATTGAATCCTCTCATGAATTAAAGGTAGGAAATTATATTGGTGGAAGAGCAGAAGAAAAATTAGATTTTGTAGATATCGCTGGAGATTATTATGAAATTGGTAATGAAAGATCAACAGCACCTCAATACAATGCAAGTACTAATACATTACCACTTGTGCTATGGAAATGGGAAATGGATAGACATGATACATTCGAATTAGGAGATGGTTCTGAATCTAAAACTTATGCTTCAGATATTAGAATTAGTACAGAATTCAATGTAGGGGTGTATGCTGTTTGTTTTCCTGAGTTTAATGGTAGTGGCGAAGGAGTTTGGCACGATCCAACCTTCAGTGTCTATATGGTATTCGGAGATGAAGGATTCTGGGCTTTGATTCTCTTAATTGCCGGAGTAGGCTTAATAGGTGTCGCTACTATTTTGATCAAAAGAAGAAAGGATAGAAGTTATTAAATTCAAATTTTTTTTACTTCTTTTTATTTTTTATTCAAATTTATTGATTTCTTGTATCAAAATTTACAGATTTTAGTTAAAGATAAGATTTTTCAATTACTAATTCTTATAAAGTTTTAAATTCTAATTAATCAAAGTGACATAAATAAACAAAATTATTATTAAATTTTGTGAAGAATATATGACTTTAAAAATGCAAAAACCCTTTAATGTTGATGAGACTAAACGGTGGTTTACGAAATGGTGGCCAGAGAACGTTCCTCATAATACTACTTTCGAGGAAAAAACGTTAAATGAATTATTAGATGAACAAGTTGAGAAATATTCTAAAGAAAATTTTATATGGTTTTTAGATGGGTGGATTACATATAAGCAATTTCAAGATTATGTGAAGTCTTTTGCCACAGCGCTAGCTAATTTAGGTATTAAAAAGGGCGATGTAATAACATTATACCTTCCTAATTGTCCCCAATATATTGTTGCATATTATGCTATTACTAGAATTGGAGCAGTTGCTAGTGGAATTAACCATACTTATCAACCGGTGGAAGTTCTCCACCAATTTGATATCATTAAGCCAAAAATGCTTATTGTATTAGATGCATTATATGAATCATCAATTAAGCCAATTATAAAAGAGTCAACGGTAGAGATTGTTGTTTATACTAATCTGGTAGATTTATCCGAAATTAAAGGGTTAAAAAGAGCCATTGGTAAATTTGTAAAAAAAATACCCACAGGAAAAGTCGATTTTCAAGATGCACTTAAATTTAATGAACTTCTAAAAACAGAAGCGAATGTTCCAAAAGTTAATATTGATGTAAAGAAACATCCTGCTACATATATTATGACTGGTGGGACTACAGGGTTACCAAAAGCCGCTATTTTAACTCATTTTAATGTCGTTTCCAATGCGAAACAATGTAAATTATGGTTAGGTGGTGAGAAACCTGGAATTGGAAACATAGGGATTTTGCCATTATTTCATAGTTTCGCCCATACAGTAGTAATGAATACTTCTTTAACTGTGGGCGGTTGGATAATGCTTTTTCCAACACCCCCTTCTCAAGCAGAATTATGTGAGCAAATTGAGAGATTGCCTTGTAAAGAAGGTTTAATTTATACTGGTACTGAAATTTTATTTAAAAGATTAGCAGCACTTAAAAATATTAAAAGAAGATTTCCAGGAGTTATGGGAAAATTAATTTTATGTATTTCGAGTGCGGGTCCTTTGCATGAGCCTATTCGAGATGCTTTTGTTAAGAATACGGGAGGTAGAATTGTTGAAGGTTATGGTTTATCAGAAGCAAGTCCTGCTGTAAGTGTGGGTAATTTGTTCGGTGAGAGTCCTATTGGGACCATTGGAATGCCCTTCACAGGAACAGAATGGGGCATTTGGCCTATTGATGAGTTCAATAAAGGACCGATATGTCTGGGAAATCCTGAAGATAAAAATTTTGGAATTGAGCACACGGGTGAAATATGTGTCACTGGGCCTCAAATAATGCTAGGATATCTTGATAGGCCAGATGAAACAGATCAAACAATTTTAGAATATGAGAATAAATTATGGCTTTTAACTGGAGATATTGGTTTCATGAGTGAGGATGGAACCATAGAAATTAGAGATAGGAAAAAACAACTTATAAAATGTAAAGGCTATTCGGTTTATCCTAAGGAAGTTGAAGAATTATTAATGCGACATCCAGATATTGGAGAAGTTGCTGTTGCTGGTCTCCCTGATGAAGAATACGGAGAGATAATAAAAGCTTGGGTTTCCATTGAGGAAGATTGCGATTGTTCACCTCAAAAGATAAAAGAATGGGCACAGAATAACATGGCACATTATAAAGTACCACACAGCGTCGCAGTTATTGGTGAACTTCCCAAAAATTTAATAGGGAAGGTCCAACGGAGATTACTACAAGAAGCCGATCCGATATGGAAAAAAAAATATGGAAAAAATAAATAAATACATTATAAAACTTTTGATATTTTAATCATATTCTTAGAATAATTATTTCCTATTGTATTAATCCATATTTTAGTAAATTTACTTGATAAGAACTATTTTAGAGGAAGAGAAATTTAATTATTCAATATATTTCAATATATCATAATTTTGGATAGAAACATAAATAAAGCTAGATATTCTAATATGGTTGAATAATAATTTTATTAAGATAATCAGGATATTTTAATAATATAATACTAGATAAAAATTAATATAATTAAAAGAGTATTTCACCATTGTCTGAAAAATCCGAAATAGAAAAGCTATTAATTCCAGGTGCGAAATTAGAAAAATCAGAAATTACAGACTCCAAACTTAGATTAATCGATAAAGTTGTTCAAGATTTTGCCCCAGAAATAGCATATTTATACCAAATTAGGGAAGATGAATCAGAAGAACAACAGATAAAAACAGGACGACTTCATGAGAATCGTATTTTAGGTATTATTTTGAAATTTTATTTAGAAGGGAAGCAAAAAATAACAACCGGGGAAGTTGAGGAAGAATATAGACGATACTTCAAAGAAATTGCTCGTTCTACCATTTCAACATATTTAAATATATTAAAGAAAGAATCTACTTTATATAAAGAACGAGATGGTAGAGTAGTATATTACATCTTTTATGAAAATCCTCCCATAGGAATCAAACCTTTTTGGTTTACTAGAATATTTTGTATCGTTCCAGCATATTTTCATAGAGCAATGATATTTTCTAAGTTATACATAAATGCGCAGAAGTATGCTCAACAGTATATTAGCATTTATGGTAGTTTAGACGAAGATATTTTAATTCGAAATTTTAAATTTATTACGGGATTAATAATTTTAAAAATATTTAAAAATCGAAGCTCAAAATGCTTACTTTGTCAGTTTAGTAAGAGAGAAGTTTATAATAAATTAGAAGAATTAATTGGTGTTGCTGTCAAAGATAGATCGGATGTATTACCAGAAGATCTTTTAGAAAGTGTAATTAAAAATTTTTCAGAAATACCAATGTTTGATGGAATCAATATTAAAAGTGAAGCTATTGAAAGCAAGATTCCCAAAGAAATTTTACGGTGCGCTGAGGTGTATAAAAAAGATCTAGATTTTCAAATTATGGTTTCAATTAGAAGAAAAGATTTGAGATTGAAGCAAAAATTAGTATTGGAAGGACAAGATATTGATTAATAATTTAAAGATTCTTGAAAATCTTTCTTATTTATCTTAAAATTAAATACAACAAATAATCATTTTTTTTTTAAAGTAGATTAGATTTTTGCAGCATCAATCGAGCTAAGGCTTCAAATGTTTCTTCTACATTCTCACCCGTTTTCGCGCTACTTTCAATAAATCCATCCACAACCCTTGATTTCGCAATATTAATGCCTTCTTCTCCTGTAACTTCACGATCGTCAACAAGATCAGCTTTTCCACCAACAACAATAATAGGGAATTGATCTTCAGTCCTAAGTTCTTTTCTTATTACCATAAGCCAATCATCAATATGGGCTAGTGAACTATAGTTTGTAACATCATACATGAACAGAGCTCCATTAGATCCCCGAACGTAAGTTGGTAACAAGAATCTAAAGCGTTCTTCGCCACCAAAATCCCAAATTTGGAGTTTTATTTTTTTTCCATTAATTTCTAGGCTTTTAACTTCGAAATCAACGCCTATAGTCATTTTAGAATCTGATTTAAATAAATTAGTCAAGAATCTCTGAGTTAAGGTAGTTTTACCACAACCAGCATCTCCGAAGATCACAATTTTATACGTTGCATCATACAATTTGCGTAATTACCTCCCTCTATTATTAGATTTTATGATTGGAAATGTTTTTATGTACTTTTGTTTCATTTAATGAGATTTCTTGTTTTTTTGACTTAATCACTATCAAGATTTCTATAATTAATATCTTTTTTTATATATTTAAAATATTTTAAAGTGATATATTAAAAAGATTATAATATAAGATTAAAATGTTATGTCATTATAATTTATAGATTTGTAATTGAAAATAAGGAATCTCAACATATTTAACACTTTTATTTTTACTTAACAAAATTACAACTATTATGGTTAAAAAAATAGAATGGTCGAAATATTTCAATATTGACCAGCATAAGATTAATATCTTCGTTAAAAACTTTGGAGCTAATAAAACTTATGCTATGGGATTAATGCCTATAAGAGGCTCAAAAGGTTTCAGGAAACTAGACTATGAGTTCGCTGAAAAGGAGTTAAAAATCAATGAAATCATGAATAAACTTGAAGAAGCTCATTTTAATACTCTTGGAATTGTAATTAAAGATACTGATGGTGCATGTACTTGGGATACAAAAGTAGGCTGGAACCCTACAAATCGAGATATATTAGGAGAGTTTTGCGATGCTGGGACGGAAAATAATATCAAAATAAATGTTTCATTCACAAGTATGAATGATGCATATCAAGGGTATTTACACCCCGAAAGAGTGAGTGTCCATGGAGAGAGTGGTAAGAAGCATGATATATATTACAAAGATGGTGAAATTTCAACGCATATTGAGGGAGAGATGAGAGTAGACTTACCTAAAAATGTTTCTTTTGAAGAATATCACAAAAAAATACCATTTTTAACTGATCAAGTTGATGAAAAAGCAGGTAAATCGCGAGATGCACGAGGTAAAGGATATATTCCATTAACGAGTTTTATGTGCCCTAATAGTGAACACATAGATTATTTATTAGAACTAGCTATAGAAGTTGTAAAAAATTATCCTATTAAAGGATTTTTTGCAGATTATATTAGATATAATGGTGAATTTACTGATTTATGTGCTTGTAATCGATGTATTCAAAAATTCAGAAGTAATTATGGGAATAAACCAAAATTGTTAAAAAGTAATGAATGGTATGATTTTAAAGCTGAAACTATAGCAAATTATGCCCAAAGACTTCAGGATACAATAAAATCTGCCGATAGTAAATGTGTAACTGGATGGTTCTGTCTTCCTGGACCTAAAAGACTATTCTCTAGAAAAAGGCTAGGACAAGATTGGATGAAGTTATCTTCAATTCTCGATGTTGTGTCTCCAATGGAATACCCTTATTTAATGGGCACTAGAGATGATGGATGGTATTGGGGCAAAGTTGCCGATTTTTTCTATTGGTATTTTGTTAGAAACATGAAAAAACGTGCTCATGAGTTTAAAGCTCCGGCATTAACTGTCACAAATTCAGTAGAATGCAATACAGAAGAAATGCTTAAACAAATGCGAAGTTTTGATTTTGGTCTTGGAATTGCTGTGTTCAAATACTTTGGTACTTCGGAAGAACAATGGAAAGCTTTAAAATTATACGCTGAAAATGAAATAGGGTTAGAGAATTTAAAATTTAATTAATTATTTAGAAACCTCTACTGATACTGTCACAGCAGCATTACAAATAATAATATTATCTGAAGTGTCTCCTAGTTCTTTAATACGTCTGCTCATGTATTAAAACACTTTAGAATATTTTTTCTAATGATATTTTATGTTATATTTCTCTTGTCAAAAACTTTTATTATTTGCCATAAAATTATAATATAACCTAAATAAAAAGAATAAATCTAAAGAAATGTATGAAATAGATGAGGCAAAATATCATCGTTTTAAACAGAGAAATAATATGTTGTTTAGAAGATTATGGGATAAGTCCTTATCTACTTACAATCAAATGCTTGATACAAATCTTGAAAAACACATTGAATCAAAGAAAGATGGTTATTCAAGAATAGATTTTGCCTTAGTAGCCGCAGGTTGGACTGTCTACGAAAAATTTCCTTATGCTTTTACATGGGAAAGGAAAGATTTGATGGATATTGGTTATGGTGTAAATTGGATGAAATCTAAACACATAATAGAAAATAAAGAAAGTTTCACGAAAACTATAAAAAAAGCAGCAAAACTTTATGGCGCATCTTTAGTAGGTATTGCAGATGTTAATGAAAAATGGATTTATGAAACAGGATTTATGAGACCCCCTCAAGCCAGTGAAGCTGAAGCAAAACAAGAAGTTCGTAAAGGAATAGCTGCAGATTCAATATATGATCAACCTATAGATTTACCAAATGGGATTAATAAGGTAATAGTTATGGCTGTAGAAATGGATGAAGATGCAATTTCGACAGCGCCAGCTCAACCAGCAGCTGCAGCCTCAGCAATTGCATATTCAAAAATGGCATTTATTATCTCATGTTTAGGTGAATTTGTTAGAAATTTAGGATATAGAGCTATTCAATGCGGTAATGATACTGCCCTCAGTATACCATTGGCGATTGATGCAGGACTTGGCGCTTTAGGTAGGAACGGCTTATTACTTACTCCAGAATTGGGTCCAAGAGTGCGTATTTGTAAGATCTTTACAGATTTGCCATTAATTTCTGATGAACCGAACCAAAGCTTTATTGAGAAAATTAAAAATTATTGTAAAAATTGTTCTAAATGTGCTGAAGCTTGTGAAAATGATGCAATTACAAAAGATGAGAATCCTACATTTAATCCAAACTCGATTTCTAACAATCCCGGAGTTAAGAAATATTATGTTGATGTAGAAAAATGTTTTGAATTTTGGGTTGAAAATTCTAGTGATTGTGGAAATTGTATTATGGCATGCCCTTTTTCTAAAATTAAAGAATTTCTATCTCCATCAGAATTTTGGAACAAAACTTAAACATCAAATTAAATTATTAGAAAATCAAGTGTAATTTATATAATTTAAAATGATGTTTTAAAATGGAGAAAATTAAAGTAGGCATAATTGGCTCTGGTTTTATTGCTGAATATCATTACTATGCTTATAGTTTACTACCAAACGTAGAAATCGTCGGAATCGCTGCTTCTTCTTTAGAGAAGGCAAAAAGTTTTATGAAAAGATTCGATATTCCAGGTAAGCCATATGGAAATTATGAAGGTTTATTGAAGTTAGAATGTGATGCAATTTCTGTGTGTCTTCCTAATTATTTGCATAAAAATATAACTATAGATATCTTAAATTCAGGATCACATGCTCTCGTTGAGAAACCATTAGCTAGAAATGTAGAAGAGGGAGAAGAAATGTTAGATACTGAAAAATCATCGAACCGAAAGATTTTTTATTGTGAAAATACCTTGTATGCTCCATCTTTTTGTAAGGTAAAAGAAATTATTGATGAGGGCGCCCTTGGAGCTATATATATGGGGAGAGGGAGAGAACAACATTCTGGACCTCATTCTGAGTGGTTTTACAAAAAAGAAAAGGCTGGAGGAGGGGCATTAATTGATTTAGGAATTCACAATATAGCTTGCCTTGTATGGTATCTCGGATGTGATGTTTCAGAAGTATTTTGTCAAACTAGGACAGCAGTCCCTGATAGAGAAAAGTTTGGTAAATGTGAAGTCGAGGATAACGCAGTTGGGATATTGTATTTTGAAAATGATGCTCAGATAGTCATTGAAGAATCATGGACTGCTCCAGGTGGACACGATGTGAGATTCGAATTATTTGGTACTGAAGGTCATATTAAAGCGGCACCAACATTTAGTAATTTAATTAGTGTTTATAGTGAAAAAGGTTATGGATATGCTGTCGAAAAAGCATCAACAACTAAAGGATGGACATTTCCGGTCCCAGAAGAATCCTGGTCATTTGGTTTTCCGCAAGAAATAAAACACTTTAGTGATTGTATAATTCACAATCAAATTCCCTTAACAGATGGTAAATATGGTCTAAAAATTCTTAAAATAGTAGAAGTAATGTATAAAAGTGCGGAAACTAAAAAAATTGAAGAGGTAACATATTAATCAATGCTTAAGCACTTTTTACTATAAAAAAGAAGAAATGAAAAGAAAACTATAACCAAATAATTTAGTATTGTTTATACTCGCCTTTATACCAAGAACGTTGAGTTTTTCTAAGATTATCAGGCATATCTTCATATGGAGATATCTCTTCTTTAAGTTCACATTCAACTCCATAACGTATATTAGTCTTAGGGTGAACATATCCAGTTTTTGATATACCATTTGCAGCTCTAAGTGCTGTACGGCGCGATATTAATGAAGACCCTTTGATATAAAAATATCTCCATTTATCTTCATTAACCAGTTCTATAAAAATCCCATCGTTCATATCAGCATCAGATTCGATAGGTACAAATTGACCAGAATCATCATTCCATTTTAGCATAAAATTGTTTTTTTTTTCTGTCATTGTTTTCCCAATATCTGACTTTAAAGTATTAAGAAATTAAATTTTATTAAATTTTGTGTTAAAAATTTTAACTTTTTTTGGTTTTAATATAAAATTAATCTTATTTAATCTTATTTTAATGATTGAATATATTCTGCTATTAAATCAAGGTTTTTTTTAGATGCCAAAAGTATTTCATGGGGAAATTCTATACTTCTTGAATAGATATCAGAAACTATAGGAAAATTTTTATCGTCACTTTTCTCTCTGCCCCAATTTGCACTACTATAGTCAATGCCTTTACGTAATTTTACATTTTTAAAACAGTCTAATTTGTGTAGAGGAGGATAATTATCGACAGTTGGTATTCCATTTCTGTTTAATTTTTGATAGAATTCTTCTTTAGTTATCATTCCAAATTTTTTTGGGTTAAAAACAATTGGATATACGTAATAGCCACATTCTTCAGTTCCAGGTGTTAATTTCATTACCTCAATACCATCAATTTCATTTAATTTATTACTAAAATATTGAGCATTTTTATTTCTTAATTTATGCTGTTCTGGGAACTTTTCTAATTGTTTTCGAAGAATTGCCGCATTAAACTCACCCAATCTATAGTTAGTTCCATAAGAATAATGAGCATAAGAATTTCCATTTTTTATTCTTCCACAATCAATATAAGAATAAATTTTATCAGCTAAATTATTAGAATTACAAATAATTGCACCACCCTCTCCACTTGTGATGACTTTAGAAGCTTGGAAGCTAAAGGTTCCAGCATCACCCCAATTTCCAACACGCTTTCCCTTATATCTTGAACCATGAGCATGAGCGCAATCCTCAATAATATACAGATTATTATCATTAGTAATCTCTTTTAATTTATCTAATTCAACGGGGTTTCCACCCAAATGCACTGGGATAATTGCTTTAGTTCTTTCTGTGATTAGTGATTCAATTTTATTTACATCCATCACAAGAGTTTCAGGATGAATATCACAAAAGATTGGGATTGCATTTGTTGCGACTACTGCTGAAGCTGATGCTACAAACGTATAATCTGAAACAATCACTTCATCATCTAAGCCGATTCCTAAAGCTATTAAAGCAGATTCAACAGCAACAGTTCCATTACATACAGCAATACAATGTTTTACCTCCTGAAGTTTAGCGAATTCTTCTTGGAATTTCCAGACATTTTCACCTTCTTGAGCTCCTGGGAATCCACACCACCAATTATCTGATTTTATAACATCTAATAAAGCATTTAGTTCATTGTTATCATAGATAGGCCACTTGGGAAATTTTTTTTTTTTATCTTGTTTAAATGGCATAATTCAATAAAACCCTAATTCATTTACATAAATTTTATGAGCTATTTTAGATATATTTATCAAAACAGATAAAAGTATCATTCAACTTAGAAATAAATGTATTAGAATTTAATCTGATTCTGAATATGAAAATTATAGATAAAAAATCAATAGCAAAGATTCTGGAGGAATACATCTCAGATCTTAACTTAAAAGAAATTGAATTATTAATAGAAATACCTCCTCCAGAACTTGATTATATATATGCGTTTCCTTGTTTCAAGCTTTCAAAAATTCAAAAAAAATCACCAAATTTAATAGCTCAAGAATTTAAAGATAAAATTAAAAAGCCCGAGTTTATAGAGAGCCTTACTGCTACAGGGCCATATTTAAACTTCATGATTAAACCAAGATCAGTTCTCGAAAATATCAGTAAATTAAAGGAGGATTACGGAAGGATAAGAGAAATTTTAGAAAAACCTAATAAGTTAAAAATAGTTGTTGAATATCCTTCTCCTAATACTAACAAGCCACTACATTTTGGGCATGTAAGAAATATGTTATTAGGTAAATCTCTGTCTAATCTATTAAAATATAAAATACATGATGTTTTTCAGGTTAATTTAAACAATAATCGTGGAATTCATATATGTAAGAGTATGATTGCATACAAGAAATGGGGTCATAATAAAAAACCAGACAAGAAGAGTGATCATTTTGTTGGTGATTATTATGTTCTTTATAATGAAAAATCTAAAACAGATGTTAGTTTAGATAAAGAAGCTCAAGAATTGTTAAGATCTTGGGAAATAGGCGATCAAGAAACAATAAATTTATGGAATAAAATGAATAAATGGGCTATAGAAGGATTTAAAATCACTTATGATAAGTTTGGAATTAAATTTGATAAAGAGTACAATGAATCTGAATTATATTTAAAAGGAAAAAAGAAAATTCTTGAGGGTTTGAAAAAAGGTCTTTTTGAAAAAACTGAGGATGGAGCTATCATTGCAAGATTAAAAGAGAAATATAATCTTGAAGATAAAATCTTGATTAGAAGTGATGGAACATCTATTTACATAACTCAAGATATATATTTAGCATATAAGAAGAGAGAAGATTTTAACTATGATAGATCAATTTATATTGTTGGTGATCCGCAAATTCAGCATTTCAAATGGCTTTTTGCCATATTAGATATGTTAGGTTTCAAAGAAGATAATTTTCACCTTTCATATGGAATGATTAGCTTACCTAGTGGTAAAATGAAAAGTAGAGAAGGTACTGTAGTTGATGCTGATGATGTAATTGAAGAAGTAATAAAATTAGCATTTGATGAGGTAAATAAAAGATACCATGATTTAGAGGATAAGGAAAAGAAAAAAAGAGCTGAAATAATTGGATTAGGTGCCATAATATTTTATATTCTCAAGTACAATCCTGTGAAGGGTTTTGTATTCAAACCGGATGAAAGTATCTCATTCGAAGGTGAAACAGGTCCATATATTCAATATTGTTATGCTAGGATTGCTTCTATAATTTTAAAATCAGGAAAACAAATCAACACAGATATTAATTGGGATTTATTAAATCATGAAAAAGAGAGATTTTTAATAAAGCAATTAGTCTATTTCCCTGAAGTTATTGATACATCCGAAAAGACCTATAACATTCATTTAATTCCTCAATATCTTCTCAATTTATGTCAAGCATTCAATTCGTTTTATACATCTTGTCAAGTAATATCTGATAATAAAGATTTAGAAAAAGCAAGATTATTGCTTATATATTGTGTACAAATTGTCATTAAAACAGGATTAAATATCTTAGGAATTGAAACTTTAGATAAAATGTGAGATATAAAATTTAACAACTAATAAAAATGAGATTTTTTGATTTTGATAAAGATATTAAAAAAGATACCCAATTCGTAATTTTTGGTATACCATGGGACTATTTAACTTCAATTGATTTACCCAACTCTTCAATTGCTCCAGAAAAAATTAGAAATGTGACAAATGATATTGGATGGACAACAGAACTAGGAGATCATATTACTAAGTTTAAAGTTGTTGATGTTGGAGATGTAATAATTGAAAAGGTTAATATTGAGAAAAATCTTACAACGATCAAGAATTTTATTGAGAATATATATAAGGAAAATGAGAGAATAATTCCTATAATGATAGGAGGAGATCATTTCTGCTCTTATCCTGTAATAAAATCTGTTGGAGATAACTTTAAAAAGAAAGAGGAATTTGGTGTACTTATATTTGATGCGCATCTAGATTTTTACCAAGAATGGGATAAAGGGGTTTATTCCCATGCAACAATCTCTCATCGAATTTTTGATTTTGACTATATTGATAATAAAAATCTACTGGTTGTCGGAACAAGAGATATTGATATTCCAGAGTTAGAAATTGCGAAATCTGAAAATATTGAATATTTTAGCGCTTACCAGTTATTAGAAGGATTAGACAATTATATAGTAAAAATCAAAAATTTTTTCAAAAAATCTAATATCAAATATCTTTATGTTTCAATAGATATTGATGCTTTGGATCCCTCTATTGCTCCTGGTACCGGTTTTGCCATTCCAGGAGGATTTTCCTATAGAGAATTGTGGAAAATTTTAAAGGAGATCTCTGAAAATTTCGAAATAATTGGTTTTGATTTGGTTGAAGTTGCACCTAATTTAGACTTGGAAAACAAAATGACATGTAATTTAGCAGCAAAATTATTAATAGAACTAATTTCTTTTATAAAAAAAAAAACATAAACCTTGATTTAAATGTCAGAAAAAGATTTTAAAGATAAATTAAGAGAGGTAGAGCAATTTAAGATCAAAAAAGATACTACTATTGTTGATTTGATAAATTCTTTAAAAAATACAGGATTTAATGCAAAAAGATTAGCACTGGCTTGCGAAATTTACAATGAAATGATAATCAATAAGGATTGTGTAAAATTCTTTGGATTGGCGGGAGCTCTTGTTCCAGTAGGATTACAAAGAATTATCTACGATTTTATAAAGGAAGGTTTTATTGATGTTTTAGTAACTACAGGAGCTAATTTAACCCACGATCTCGCAGAAGCTTTAGGATACCATCATCTACAAGGAAATATTGAGATTGATGATAAAGATTTACATAGTGAGGATATTAATAGGATTTATGACGTATTCATGCCAAATAAAATATATGAGGGAATTGAAGATTTTGTTTCAAAATTAAACATATCAGATAATCAAATGCCTGTGAGTTCTTTTCTAAATTTTCTTGGAAATAAACTTCCTAAAAATACTCATTCCATTCTTAGGATATGTGCTGAGAAGGAAATACCAATTTTCTGTCCTGCCTTTACTGATTCGGGTTTAGCAATGCAATTAGGATTTCATCACCAAAATTTGAACTTAAATCATTTCAAAGATATGCTAGAAATGGTTAATTTAGCATGGGATGCTAAGAATGCTGGTATATGCATTGTAGGAGGAGGAGTTCCGAAGAATTTTATTATGCAATCATTACAATTTTGCCCAAATTCTGCCACATATGCCATCCAAATAACTATGGATCGTCCAGAACCAGGAGGGTTGAGTGGTGCTAGTTTAAGGGAGGCAATTTCATGGGGTAAGGTAAATGAAAAAGCAAAATACTCTACAGTAATATCTGATGCAACTATTGCATTACCATTAATTTTGTGGTATTTAAAGAAAGTAAAAATAAAAAACAAAGACTAAGAGAATTTTCCCAAATAGCCTCAATTTATTAAAATAATTTCTTTAATTTTTGGTCAACAGTTTTTGTATCAGAACCAAAAATGTTATCAAGATTTAGTTTAAAATCTTTAAATTGAGAAATTTCCGATAAATTTTTTCCAGTATTTAATGTTTTAAATTCTTTAGACATTTGTTTCAATAATGGTCGAATAATTTTCCTGATATATTTTTCAATTCTTTTCTCTTTATCCAAAATAACATAAGAAATTAAAAGTTCTGGTTCATAACCATCGCTAGCATTAATTTCATCATCTGTAAATGCAATAAGAAATTTCTTCCCTTCAAAATATTCAACAACATCTTTTGAAAAAGTAGATTGAGCAAAATTTAAGATTACAGTAAGTAATCCACTTCTTAAATCTGTATCAATTTTTCCTATTGTAGATTTATGGTAACTCTTTTTTACTAATGTAAAACCTCTGAATAACAGCCCTGCTTCTCGAACAACCATTAGAGAGAATTTTATTTAATATTTTAAGATATTAAGAATAATGGTCTAAAAATACATTTAGTGTAATATTGTTAATATACCAACTTTTAATAATAAATCCTTTGATTCTCTTATATGTTGATTTTAAATTACGGTATTTAAAAACAAATATTATTTATGGAATATTTGATGATTATATGATTCCTAAAGAAAAAATGAAATTATGTGCTGAAAATATCGTTAAGAGTATAAACATCAAAAAAGAAGGCGAATTCATCCTTATAAGAGGTGGTTTTTACTGTTATGAATTATTAGAAGAAATTGGCTTAACCGTTCTTAGAAAAGGAGGAGTTCCACATATTTGTCCTAGCAGTGATGATTTTGAGGAATCAATTTGGCAAGATAACCAAATTAAAGCCAAAACAATAGAAATAGCACCATTAGCTTATTTAAAGATGCTGGAAAATATCGATGCCTATATCGCTATTGAACCTCTCGAAGATCCTTCTATCCGTAATAGAGCACCAAAAGAAAAATTAGAAGCTTTTCAAAAATCACTTGCTCCACGGAGAGACATTTTATATGGAATGAAGGAAGAATATGCTCCAGGAAAGAAATGGTGTTATGCTGCTTGGCCTTCAAAAAAAGCTGCTGATTTTTATAATATTGACTATAATTTATTCGAAAAATTTATTGTTGATGGTATGAGTATTCCATCAGAAGAATTACATGATATTACTGTGAATTTAGCTCGTTTTTTTGAAAATGCTAAAAAAGTATATGTAAATGATGATCTTGGTACTGATTTTTGGGTTTCGATAGAAAATCGTGTTAATATTCTTGATGATGGAATACTTTCTGAGGAGCAAATTGCTCTGGGAGATTTAGGAGGTAATTTACCCGCAGGGGAAGTTTTTTTCCCGCCACATGAAAAGCAGGGAGAAGGGAAACTATTTTGCTCATTAACAAAAGAAAGATATACTAATAAAATTATAAAAAATGTAGAACTTATTTTCAAGGATGGTAAATTGTTACTGGATAAAGTATCTGCAGACCTTAACTTAGATACCTTAGTTGAATCTTTTAAACAAAGGGAAAAAATAGATAGAAATAATAAAGTACCTGAAATAAGAACCTACAATGTTGCAGAACTTGGTATTGGATGTAATCCTGTAATAACTAAAGCTATTGGATATATTCTTACAGATGAAAAAATTAATGGAAGTGTCCATGTTGCATTTGGATCTAATAAATCATTTGGAGGCACATCGGCTTCTCAGTTGCATTGGGATTTCGTTACTGCTCCTAAAGCTAACATAACCGTCGAATATATGGATGGTTCTAAAAAGAATATAATGGAAAACGGAATATTGCTTGAAGAATAAGTTTAATTATACTTTTTTAATTATTAGAAATTTTTCTGTAAAAGTTCCTCTAAGAAATAAATTATTTTTTCTAATACTTTTCTTTTAAAAGTTATACGGTCTGTTTTGAAGTTGAATTTCTTTACATTAGTATCTTTTTCAGTTGACACACCTATGAATACAAGTCCTATTGGTTTTTCCGGAGTCCCTCCAGTTGGCCCAGCAATACCACTAATTCCTATTCCAATATCAACATTTGACAGAATTCTAACGTTATTTGCTAATTGTTTTACTACTTGTTCTGATACTGCACCATATTTATCAATATTTCTAGGATTTACATTTAATAGATCTATTTTTGATTGATTACTATAACAAACAATTCCTCTTTCAAAGACTTTTGAGGATCCAGAGATATTAGTAAACATATGGGATATAAAACCCCCCGTACAGCTCTCAGCTACAGAAATTTTTAAATTTTTCTCTGAGTAGTTTTTAACAAGCTTTTGTATTCTTTCTAAAATATCCATAATTTCATTTATTGTTTAATTTCAAATTTTTTTCCACATGATCCACAAAATATTGCTCCCTCATCTAAAGAATTCCCGCAAAAGGGACAATGCCATTTTATTACGGATTTTTCAGAAGGAGCTAATGCTTTATAAATATCTGGTTCTTTTTCTCCAAATGGTTTATATTCTAAATTCTTTTTAGAAGCTATTTTGAAACATCTAGGACAGTTTTGCTTCTTCTGTAATCCAAAATAGATAAGATATGGATTGATTATCATAAAACCCCACATGAAAAAGATAAAAAAGAAAATCTCTGAAAAAATTGACAAAGATATTATAGTAATTGTGGTAAATACAACCAATATTATTATTGCAAAAATTACAAATATTATAATATTGAATTGAGGTCTTGAAGGGTATACATTCATTTTACATTGATTACAAAACATCATTTCATTAGGATCTTGAACCATTACTCTCAATGTAAACATTTAAAATGAGTTGTTATTATTAATATAAATTAATAACAAATAAAATTAAAGAAAATAAATATATTGTATACTTTTGATAAATATTACATCAATAACAGAATTTAACAAATAAAATAAACGGAGTGATTTAAATGGGAAAAATTGATGCTGCTAAAGGATTCGTATTTAAAATAACTGTAATAGGTAATGGTGCTGTCGGGAAGACCTCCTTAATTAAAAAATATACTCAAGGTAGTTTTCAAAAAGATTATATTAAAACATTAGGCGCCCAATTTTCGAAATATGATGAAGAGATTGATGGAGACAATTGTAAATTGTTTTTTTGGGACATTGCAGGACAAGATGAGTTTAATTTTATGCGACCCACATTTTATAAGGGAAGTAAGGCTGCAATCATAGTATTCTCACATACTGATGAAAATAGTTTTAAAAGTATAATAGATTGGCATGAAGACATTAAAAAGTATACTGGAGAGCTCCCTATTGTTTTATTTGGTAATAAAACCGATTTAATTGATGAAAAGGATTTAAATGATGAAAAAATAGAGAACATAGTAAAAGGTAGGAATTTTCTTGGGTATTATAAAACATCTGCAAAGACCGGACAAGGAGTTTTTGAAGCATTTCAGGCTATAATTAAAGAGTTATATAACAAATATAAAGAAGAATAGAAAATGTATGATGATATCAATCAAGGATATCCGAAAATTTTATTTTTCTCTTCAAATCATTGTGCACCCTGCAAACCTGTTGAAGAAATGTTAAAGAAAATAAATATTTCTATGTTTGGAAAGAAATTAAGAATTGAAAAAATATCAATTGACATGGAAGACAATCGGCAATTTACACAAGAGTATCGTATCACATCTGTTCCCACCTTAATTATATCAGATAAAAGATTATCTGTAAATATACAAGAAGAAGAAATTATAGATGCGATTCTTTATGCGTTTATATCTTCAGTTAGAATATAAAATTAAGATAAAAAAAAATTTATAATAAAACAAAAATAAAGTGAAATTTAATGGATAGGCAATTACTTTCTAAAATTCTCGCTCAGATGAGAAGAAATTTAAAAGAAGGCAAAGGTATTGGAGATATGAAAGTTGGTGCTTTATTAGCATTGGGACACCAACTAGAAGCAATTTTTTACTATTTAGGACATGAATTAGGGACAACCTTAAAAATTAAAGTAGTTAAGGATGTTTCTCAAATTCCCGAGGAATTAAAACGGATTATTACTGAATTCAATCTTGGATCAGTTGAGATAACTGAAAGTACCGAAGAAATTATACAATTAAAACTAAAAGATCATTCATCAATAAAAGATTTAATTAAAAAAGGAATTAAAACATCAGGAAGCTTTTGTTCATTTGAAGCGGGACTATTAGCGGGGGTAGTAGAAAAATTAAGTGATCGCCACTGCTTTGCTCAAGAGCTCGGATGTAGTTTACAAACGGGCGAGAGTTATTGCGAATTTATGATAGTCTTTCAAAGAGATTAATTTTCTTTATTATTTTTTTGCTATTACTTTTTTTAAAAAGCTTTTTCACTCCCAAAATTAAATATACAATTTTAAATTGTTATTAGAAAATTATTAATAAGTATAAATTATATTTTGAATATAAAAAAATAAATACATTACTAATTGTTCTTTAATATAGTCAATTTTAAAATATTCAATTTAATTAATCAGATTATAAAATTGAAAGAGGAGAACAATTTATATAATAGAGAATGTGAGGAGAATGGAAGCAAAGTACATTATAAAAATCTGTCTTCTTGGAGAAGCCAACGTGGGAAAGACATCTCTAGTTTATAGATTTATAGAGAACAAGTTTAGAGAAAATTATAAATCAACATTAGGAGTTAATCTTTTAAAAAAGGACATGGAAATTGAGCAATATGGTGATGTTTCTGCTCAAATCTGGGATCTAGGAGGGCAAGAATCGTTCAGATCTCTTAGGAGCCTTTATTTGGAAGGTGCGAATGGAGCATTTGTAGTTTATGATATGACTAGCAAAAATACTTTTGAAAAAATTGATGAATGGGTACACGATTTCAGGGATGCTAGAGAAGATGCTCCTATAATATTAATAGGAAACAAATCTGATTTAGAAAAGCAAATTAAAATAACTGAAAGTGAATCAAGGGAGTATGCAAACAAAAATAATTTAGGAATGGTTATTACATCAGCTAAAACGGGTCAAAATGTTGAAGAAGCATTTATAGAATTGACGAAAAAGATTCTAGATCAGATTTCAAATAATTCTTAAGAAAATATAGGTTAATTCTTTTCTTTCATTAATTTTTTGGAAGCAATTATTTTCAACTGATTGTAATAAATATCAAAATTTAGTGATTTGGGCTTTAATCTTTTTTAAATCTACCACCTTTATAAAGGAAGATTTATTTAAATAAAAATAACAAAAAAACGTAGTTATAAAGAATTATTTTATTTTACATATTTCAAATCATAATTATCACATAATATAATCATGCCAGAAGAAAAATTTGATGAAGAAGATAAGGAAGAAGGGGAAGGGGAATATGACTATAAAACAGACTTAGACTATAAAATTGAAAATGTAGTCGCTACAGTTGTAGTAGAGATAACAGAAAAAATAGATTTAAATCAAATAGCAAGACGTCATGCTGAGGTTGAATATAACCCCGAACGCTTTCCTGGTCTTGTAATGCGAATTGAAAAACCACGCGCTACAATATTGATATTTTCTACAGGTAAAATGGTAGTTACTGGTCTTAGACAAGCGTCAGAAGCAGATCGAGTTGTTGATAAAGTTGTAAAAAACATTAGAAAGGCTGGAATAAAAGTCTCTAATCCCGAAATAACAATTCAAAATATTGTAGCTTCAGGGGATCTACACACGAATATTGACTTAAATATGGCCGCTATTGTGATGGAATATGCTATGTATGAACCTGAAGTATTTCCGGGACTTATATATAGAATGCAAGAACCTAAGACCGTTTTCTTAATATTTAGCACAGGACGCATAGTTTGTTCTGGAGCTAAGCGAAAAGAGATAGTAAGAGATGCTGTTTTAAAATTAAATCAACAAGTTAGAGAATTAGGTGTAGCTAAAAAAAATATTGGAGATTCAGAATATCAAGATATAACTTTTATTTAATTTATTTTTTATATTTTGTCAATCTTTTACCCTTATAATGAATGAATCTTTGAAAAATAGCTTTATATTGTTTTCTTCTGGTTTATCGCATCGATAGAAGTAATATATTCCTTATATAGTGCATTAATTAATTTGAATTCTTTAGCTTTGTTAAAAGCTAATAGAAATAGTTGATTGAGGGTTATATTGTTATTACTTTCATAGATATCATCACTTAGATCTATTTTATCACTGTTTTGATCGAGAAAATTACATAAGATATATCTATTTTCATTTCTCATGTTTATTTTATTCAATGCTCCAAACATTCTTAGAATAATAGGTGTTTGAAATCTAATTTTATTATGATGTAATGACTGAAACATCCTTAAATATTTATTTCGTTTTAAGGAAACCGACATAAATATAGAATTTAATCAATCCTTTTTCAAAGGGAGTGTTACTGAGGTATTACATTTAGTGTTCAAACATGTAATCAAATCCTTTAAATTCATTTGAAGGTAGTGTAAATTCATGTTCAACCTTTTCTACCTGGGCATGCTTAGGCCCTTGTTTAGAAAATTTTAAAAGTTCAAGTAATTTATCTTTAGACCCTTCTGCCTCGATATAAACAGTGCCATCAAGCATATTTTTAACATATCCAGTTAACCCTAATCTTCGCGCAACTTTTCGTGTAGTGTATCGGAAAAACACACCTTGAACATATCCGTATACCTTAATTTTAATCTTAGCGTCTTTCATACTCTCAAAAAGTAGATATCGTTCTTAGGGTCATATCCAACAACTTTATTTTTTACAAGCGTTTCAAGTACACTAAAAAACCATCGTTTACTTGTCTGGATTATTTTTTCAAAATCTTTGATGGTTGCAGAATCCTTTATCGCTAATAAAAATAAAATTTTGCTCTTTACTGATAAATGATTTGATTTAGTTATGAAATCAAATTTTACTTCAAAATCATACTCTCTTGTCTTTAGATATGCCACTTCATTACTTAATTTTGTTATGACCTCATCAGTTGTCCGGAAGGCATCTAAACTGATATGAAACATGGTTTCTAAATGCTCTTTTAGTTTCTGTTCATTAGTTTCTTTATCAATTTCTTCACTGAATTTTTCAAGGATTTTAATATAATCTTTTCCATCATCATATTGACTTAAAACTAAAACGATTATTATTTCTTTATTTTCATTATAATAAGAAACGGAGTTCCAGTTTTTTTCTTCCGTAATAATATGAGATTCTGTAAAATTATGCGATATTGTAATTTGCTGAACAACTGGATTTGGGATTTCTAAATCTTCTGGGTATTTTAGATAAATCATACCCCCTTCAACCTCATCCCAACGAATTAAAAAAATACCATTTGGCATAATCGTTTTTCATTAAAAATTTATTTATTTAATTAATCAATTATGATATCGTAATATATATATTTGACCGCAAGCTGGCAAATTTTAGCTTTATTTACAGAAAATAACTCTTAATAATAAAATAATCGTTTATCATTAAAAATTTAATTCTTATTTACTTAATTAATCAATTATGATATCGTAATATATATATTTGACCGCAAGCTTGTAAATTTTAACGATATTTACATAAATTGACTAAAAAAATATATAGTATAATATAGATCTATCATATAGAGGTTTCGATATGATTGTTTACTATGTGTATATTTTAGAAGTGGTTGCTAAGAATGGAAGAATAATGTATTATACCGGATATACGAACAATCTTTACAGGAGATGGCATGAACATAGAATTGGAACGGGTGCTAAATTTTGTCGTGGTAAAAAACATATCGAGTTAAAATATTTTGAATCTTATCAAAATAGAAGGGAAGCAATGAGAAGAGAATTAGAGATAAAATCATTTTCAAGACAACAAAAGAAAGAATTAATAAAAAGTATAACTATTGACACAAATTAGTTGATTTCATTATTGGTTGACCAAAATTTTTTAATATGTTTAGTAGGATTACCTGCTTCAGGAAAAAGTACTTTTGCCAATGCATTAAAAATTGCTCTCAAAGAAAAATATAATAATTTGAGTGTTAGAATCATTGATCCAGATAAAATAAGACAAGATTTGACTCCAGATAAATTTAATCATGAAAAGGAACACATCATAAGAAAAGAAAATATGAATATAGTAAGGAGTGAATTAGAAAAAGGTAATATTGTAATCAGTGATGATTTAAATTATTACACTAGTATGAGGCATGATTTGAGAGAGATTACTGAACAACTTAATTTAAATTTTTATATTATTCATATTGCAACACCACTTGAAACTTGTATCAGGTGGAATGATAATCGAGGTAAACCAATTCCAAACATGGTCATTAGCAAAATTAATGAAAAAATTGATGAGTTTAAGAAGTATAAATGGGATGTACCAGTTGCTGTGTATGATCTTTCACAAATCACAGATATAAATCATAAAATTAATGATTTATTAGCGTTTATTCAAGAAAAAAGAGAAAATGTGAAATATCAATTTGAAAAAGTAGTTGTAAATAAAATTCTTTCAAATTTTGATAATGAAAAATTAGATAAAGTTACAAGAATCTATGTAAACACACTTTTACAAAATTCAATATATTTACCCTTGAAAAAAAGAATTATAAAATTGAGAAAAATTTTTGTGAGAGAAAATAAGAATAAAGCACTTAGAGAATCAGAGATTTTAAAGACGTTTAATAATTATTTAGAGAAAAATTTAAACATAAAAATTACTGTTAGTCTCTAAAATTACAATTTTTATAAAAATTAAGGAAAAAGAAAATAAACCATTATTACTTTTTTCACTTGTAATTAATTTAATTTTCGATAATTTGATAACTGTCTCGTTAATTTAAAATGTCACAAGAAAAAATTCAGAATAAAATAGCTAAACTCAGAATTGAGAGGTTAGAAAAAAGCAGAAGTGGACGCTCTCTTTGTTATATAGATCAAGACTTAATGCTTGATTTACATTTAAATACAGGAGATATTATTGAGATCAGAGGGAAGAAAAAAACTACGGGTATTGCTGTTTCCTCTGTTCAAGATAGAGGAAAAGGAATCATTAGACTAGATGGCCTTCAAAGACTTAATGCAGGAGCGACAATTGGAGAATTTATTACTGTTAAACTTGCGGAGGTTTACCCCGCAGTTGAAATTGTATTAACTCCTACACGCCCTAATATTGATTTAAAAAGGCAAGCAGAGGCTATAAAAGGAAAACTGATTGATAAACCCGTAGTAATTGGAGACATCGTTGATGTTTTAGGTACATTTGTTCAAAGAGAAGATGCAGATAACCCTATGTCTGATATTATGAAAATGTTTCAGATGGGGGGGAAAAAAAGGCCAACGTTGGGAACTTTAAGGTTAATCGTTGAAAAATTACGACCAGGAGATAAAGTTGTAAAAATTACACGAGATACAATAATAAAAGTTAATAAAAGAGTTGCAGTTCTAAATGTATCCGGAGGAGTTGTAACTTACGATGATGTTGGAGGGTTAACAGATGAAATTCAAAGAATTAGAGAGATGGTTGAATTACCTATTAAACACCCTGAATTATTCCATCGTTTGAATATAGATCCACCAAAGGGAGTATTATTTTATGGACCTTCTGGAACAGGTAAGACACTTATGGCCAAAGCGGTCTCACAAGAATCAAATGCGAATTTTATAACTATAAATGGTCCAGAAATAATGAGTAAGTTTTACGGAGCAAGTGAAGGTAGACTTCGTGATATTTTCAGAGAAGCCGAAGAAAATGCTCCTTCTATAATATTTATTGATGAAATTGATTCAATCGCTCCAAAAAGGGTTGATACTTCAGGAGAGGTTGAAAGACGTGTAGTTTCTCAGTTATTATCTTTAATGGATGGTTTACGCGGTCGAGGTGAAATTATTTGTGTTGGTGCTACTAATAGAATTAATACTATTGATGAAGCTTTAAGAAGACCGGGACGCTTTGATAGAGAGATTGAATTTGGGGTTCCAAATGTTAAAGGAAGAAAAGAAATCTTTCAAATACATACTAGAGGTATGCCCCTTGAAGATAATGTTAACCTTGATAATTATGCAGAAATAACCCATGGATTTGTAGGCGCAGATATTATGGCAATTTGTAGAGAAGCTGCGATGTTTTCGCTAAGAAGAATACTACCCAAAATTAATTTGGATGAACAAATTCCAGGTGAAATTATCCAAGAATTAAAAATAACGGATGAAGATTTTAATAAAGCCTCTAATTTAATCGAACCTTCAGCGATGCGAGAATGGATGGTTGAGGTTCCAGATATGGGATGGGAGGATATAGGAGGCCTTGAAGATATTAAGAAAGAATTAAAGGAAGCTGTGGAGTGGCCATTAAAATATCCTAAACTTTTTGAGAAGGCAGGAATTCGTCCACTAAATGGAATACTTCTTTTTGGACCCCCAGGATGTGGAAAAACCCTTTTAGCGAAAGCGATCGCAAATGAAAGTCAATCGAATTTTATAGCAATAAAAGGTCCAGAAATCTTTTCCAAATGGGTTGGTGAAAGTGAGAGAGCGGTTAGAGATATATTTAGAAAAGCTCGACAAGCAGCTCCTTCAATAATATATTTTGATGAAATTGACGCTATATCTGCAGGAAGAAGCAATTTTGAAGGAACCCACACATTTGCCTCAATTGTAAATCAGATATTAGTTGAAATGGATGGAATTGAAAACCGAAAAGGAATTGTGATAATTGCAAGCACAAATCGTCCTGATATCGTTGATTCTGCTTTTTTAAGACCTGGTAGGTTTGATCGATTAATTTTTGTTGAAGCACCTGATTATGAAGCGAGATTAAAGATATTAGAAGTACATACAAAAAATATGCCATTAGATGAAGATGTTTCATTAAAAATTATTGCTCAAATTACTGAGGGGTATAGTGGAGCAGATTTAGAAAATGTTTGCCGTGAAGCAGGAATGGAAGCAATTAGAGAAAAGATGACAAAACTTGAAAAAATTGAAAAAAAACATTTTGAATTTGCCTTATCTAAAATAAAGTCTACCTTACCTAGACAAATAATTGAAAAGTATGAAAATATGGCTAAGGAAATAACTGAATCCAGAAATATAAAAGAATCTTCAGCCGATTTATATAGATAACGCTAAATTTTATAATTTTTCTTTAACTTTTTATCAGATTTTGCTATTATGTTCTCACATTAATTTTGTAAAATTTTATTAAAAACATTACCTAAATATCATTATTCATATAATTAAAGAGAGAGTAAGATGAGCGAAATTAAAATTGATTGGGATGGTCATATAAGAAAATATCACGCAGCGATGGAAGAACTAAATTTAGATTTCTGTGTTCTAACTCGTGTAAAGTCTATAACTTATCTAACAGGTTGTTTTGTTCCATGGAAAAGTTATTATTTTCTCCCAAAAGAAGGAATGGGAGAACCAGAATTATTTACTGTACTCTTAGATGTAGAAAGAATAAGAGCAGAAGGGCATATAAAAAATATAAGTGGATGGGGTCCTCTCAAGGGATTCTATATAGAAAAGAAATTACAAAAAGCAGCAAAAAAAGCAGGGGTATATAATCCTAAAGGACCTGTTCCTAAAATAGGAGTAGAACTCGGATTAGATATTTGTGTAACTGGGCAAATGCTCTCATATACTGAAGCAGAATTACTCAAAAAGGTGTTTCCAGGATGTGAACTTGTAGATTTTAATGATAAAACTGAAAGAATACAATTTATTAAAGAACCAGAAGAGATTGCTATGCTACGTAAAGCCAGTGAAATTACAGATGTTGGACAACAGGTAGTGAAAAATTCACTCTCTCAACGACCTGAGGGGAAAGTATTTACAGAGAATGAGATTGCGGGAATAGGTACTTTAGCTATGAGAATAGCAGGAAGTAATTATGAATGGACATTTACAGGAAGTCAGGAGATAGGTTCAGGTTATCGAGCAAGTTGGACGTTTAATGGCTGTACTCCAGCTACAAATAAAAAAGTAAAAGAAGGAGAGTCTTTACTTGTGGACTTGCATAGCGAATATGGATGTTATCTTGGAGATTTAAGTCATAATTACATACTTGGAACGTGCCCCTCTGAGCTTAAGAAATTCAATGAAGTATACGAGCAATTATGTTATGCTCTAATTGACAATATGTATGTGGGAAATACTTTCGATAATTGTTATCAAGAAGTACATAAAGTGGCTGAAAAAGCAGGGTGTGGATCAGATTTATTCTTCGGTTTGGGGCATGGTATAGGTATTGTAGGAAACGAATCTTCGCCAGTTGTAGTTCCTGGTAAGGATTGGGGTCATTTAACATTCGAAGAAAATATGGTTGAAATTGCAGCAATAGTATTTAATCGCCCAGGACTTGGAGGACTTCGACTTGAGTCACCTACACTTGTTACAAGCAAAGGTGCTGAAGTACTTCCTAAAACGCCGTTTGAAGTTGATTATATTTAGATTTGATGATTATATCATTGGAGTAATCATATATATTTTATTTTAAAAAATATATTTCTTTTATTATGGA
>JAZGEW010000077.1:0-16522 GCA_036478875.1 Promethearchaeia archaeon
AATATTAATATTCAATTTTATCGCCAAATTTTTTTAAAGGCCACTGCCAATAGAGCTCCGTTTTAATGACGCCTTTTTCTTTTAATTCCCTAAATGTTCTTTCCTTTAATTTATGAAGAAAATTATCTGGATCATAAAGAATCTTACCTTCATCAAATGCGTCTAAGATTAAATAATATTTTGAATCTACATAGCTTTCTATTTCTTTTGAAGTTCTCCAAAGTGCCTGAATGCCTGAACAAACAGGTCTAGTCAAATTTACCACCCATTGACTCCTCTTAAGAAGTTCAACAGTTATATCATCAGATATTATAAATAAGTCGATATCACTTAAATGTTCATCATCATTAAGCGCCTTTCCTGTTGCAACAGACCCAAAAAGTAATATTGCTCTTATTTTCAAGTTTAACTCAAAAATAAATTGCAGATATTTTCTTAAGTTGTTTTTAAAATAATCGATTTTTATGAAAGCTAAATCTATATGCTCAGTTTGATTCATTCTATCAATAAATCCTCACTTTCTTTTATAAATTTTGTAAATAATGGTAGATTTTGTTTTAGATTTGAAATTTCTTTAAATATTTCATTCAAATTTATTAAAATTTCTTTTAAATCTTTTAAAAATTTATCCGCTTCTAATTTATCATATTTATCTTCTGGGGAGATTAACTTACCCTCCTCTATTGTCCCGTATCGCGTGGTAGTTCCTTCTCCTTCAATGCCTTTTGCTAAAAATGCTACTTCTTTTATCCTGTCAAGAATTTCTATATCAATTTCAAGACTATTGTTATTAACAATTGAATCTAATATTCTTGAAGGATCATGAATTTTGCGAAATTGTAATCCTAACAGAAAAATTAATGCTTTTTGGAGTTGTTCTATTGATATTTGAATTTTGAAGACGCATTCAGAATAATCACTGATTTGATAATTTCTGATTACTCTTTCTATATTATTGAATGCTAAACTCAGCCATTCTTTAGTTTTGTTAAAATTATTGGTCAATTTAATAACAAAAATTTTTAAAATTCTACTCTATAAAATAATACTGATACCCCTCTAAAAAATCTTTAGCTCAATGCCTAATTATTTCATTATTAATTACTGTACAATATTCTCAAAGTTTAAGTTTAAAATATAAGATTTTTTAATTAAAATTACATCATTGGCGATTTCCTATTGATATTTTAACTTTTTCTGAGTTATTTTTGAGAATTCTTCTCCCTCATAGTGCTTCATGGGTTTTGAGTTTTCCATTGGAGCATTACACGCCCAGCAAATATTTTCTAAGTTTGTCAATGGCGGGGTCCAGCTTTCGCAGTAGTTAGCATTACATTCGTAAGCATACATGTAACCTTAAATTTCACCTCTGCAGACAAGGTAAATCTTCTGTTCTTTATGAATTGTAATATCATCTTCAGTAATTTGAGTCGTCAAATTTGCTCGATTAAGCCTGATTTAAAAGGGAAGCAATATAATCCCATTTCTTATTAATTTTTTCGGATGTACGCAACCGGTTAAATATTTTATATTCAAAAGCGCCAATTAGGTTGTACATTTTTTTTACTTCCTTATATACTTGTTGTTCTTCAAATTTTATCGTGTAGTTCTCAATTTTATTGAAAATCCATAAGTTTTCATTGATCTCTACTCCAGATTTGTTAAGTTTTATTAAGGTTTCTAAATCTTGAGATATCATATCAACCCAAAAATTCGCCATTTCCATAGAATAATATAGTCCGGAAGAACCAAATGGGTTTAGAAATCCAGCGCTATCTCCCAATAAAACTACACCAGGATTAGGAACGAACTTTTCAGCTATTTTCACATTAGGTAAAGAAGTTATTTCTTCATAATCGATATTGGAATCATTAAAGAATACGTTAAATCCAGGATAGGTCTCTTTTATTTTACTCCAAACTCTTAAGATCTCCTCATTATCGGGTATCTTCACTGTTTTCATATTGGGGACTTGAGCCATTCTTAGCATCAATCCAACTTCAGCTCTTCTATTTTCCAAAGGAAAGAAGTATGCCACGCAGGGGGGAAAGTCAAGTGAGTAAACTAGATCTCCATTTCCTATAAAATAGAATTCTAAGTCAGGATTTTCTTTAATATTAAAATTTGCGTTACTAATAAGACATTTTACTATCGGACAATTCATTTTTGTATAATCTATTCCATAACTTTTACCAATAACTCCTTCAAACCCGCTACAATCTAGTACTGCATTACCTAATACTTCGTGAATTTGACCATCCATATTTTTATACTTCACGCCGATCGTTATTCCATGCTTCTCAATTGATTCAATAACGGTGCAGTTAAACAACATTTTTACTCCTAAATCGTTCGCAACTTCAGTGAATCGATTAATAAATTCTCTCCATTCAAAGAAATAATGATCATGTCCACTGTATGTAGTAGTAATCTTTAAATCATTAGGAGAATGCCACACTCTCCCACCATTCGATTTAAAACCTATAGAAGGTAAAAATCCTTCTCCCAATATCTCATCAACGATTGGCATATGAGCCATACTTTCGCCGCGTGGTTTTGGCCCAGCAAGTTTTCCTTTTTCTAAAATTATTGATGTGAAACCAAGTCTTGCTGCTGTAATTCCCGCTGTTAATCCAGCAGGTCCTGCACCAACTATAACAAAATTATAAAAACTAGAGTTTTCAGCATCCATGTTTCAAAAGTAAGGGTCTAAGTAATTAAATCTTTTCGATCATAGAATTACAATATATTTAAATGTTGATTTATGGTAATTTAAATATAAGAATAAAGAGATTGGTCTAAAAAAATTAAAATTATTTAGATATGACTTAAATTTCTTTGGTATTATTGATAATTGATATAATAAAAATAGAAATTTATGAAGTTGGTTTTGAAAATCCACTACTAATTTTCTGGAATTATATCATTATATCCAAAGGGAAACTCTTGGGTATTATCACTAAAGCTGATATAAATAAAACCATCTATTAAGAAAAGGTACTTATTAAACCATTTGAATGCCAAGTAATTTTTCTCTGCCTAAAAGAAGAATATTAAATTTATCTATGAAATTTTTTCCGAGTAAGGCATGAAAAGTGAAATCTCCAGTAATTTCAGCACTTATAAATTCTAGTTCAATTGAATTGCCTTCATATCGAAACAGACCTTTATAGACTGGAACTTTAATAATTCCGTTAGCAGTATAAACCTCTTTTTTTTCGATAGCTTCAATGCTGTATTCTTCTATTATCTTTTTATCTACCGCTGAGATTGTTGCTCCTGTATCAATTAATCCAATAAAAGTCTTTTCTACATCATTGAAGGGCATTGAAAAAGGAATTAATGGATAATATTTATTTTTATAATTATATTGGTGGTACCATTTTGAACCATCTAAGGAAAATATTGAAAACACAAAATCTATTGTTTCTGATTCATGACCTTTATGTAAGATTCCTGAAGCAGAATCTGGAAACTTTTCAGCTAAAATACTTGCCACTTCTTGAGCACTATCGCCTATTGCAACGATTGAATTTCGGGATATACCTAAATATTTTCCATCTGGTATGTAATCAGGAATATCTATTTCTTTTTTATCGAGAGGGGGATTCTTTTCTAAAAAGTTATCAATTTTATTTTGAAGATCCATTTCCTTTTCTATTATTTGACGGATAAAATCACTAACACTTTTGTAACCTTTAAGTTTAGTAATTTCTTCTATTTTCTTTTTCTTTTCCTCATCAACTTTAAAATTAATAATCGTCATAATCGTAAGATTTTTTTATATAAGAAAAGTAATACAAAATATATATATTTTTGTATTATTCATTAAATATGAAAGGGATATTTATTATTAGCATCTTGAGAAAAATTGATAATAACCATTAAGTGAAAATCTTTCGATGTTCTAGAGAGTCGAGTTTTTCTTTTAAATTATTATATTGGTTTTGTATGATTTCAAATTCAAATTATAGGAAGGGGAGATCCTGTTTTTCAAATATTTTCAGTTTATTCTGAATCTGATCCAAGATCTTTAAATTTCATTAAGACTAACCTGTTTATGAAATCTAATCTAAGAAAGAAATTAATTCTTCTTTTGATACCTCTTGTCTATGTTTTTGATCATTCCATAATTTACGGTACAGGTAAAAATGTTCGTATAAATCTAATTCATTTGCCGAATAGAGTAATTCGCCATTTTCAATTACTTGAATTTTAATATACAAAGGTAATTCTTGAAAAACACGTACATCATATTTTTTTGAAGTAACATTAACATTTTGCAATATAAAAGAAATTAATTGATGAATATCTTCGTTAGGGGCTACTATACAAATATCAATATCACTTCTACTAGTTTCTTTATCCATTAGGTAAGAGCCATATAATAAAATTCCTAAAATCTCTTTTTTTTGAATTATAATTGAGAAATCAATACGAATTTGCTCTAGTAGTTTTTTTTTAACCATTCTTTAACATTTCCCATAACTTTTTTAAGATATTTTAATAGATCAATTAATCTAGTAAAAGCTATTTCATTATTTAAGCCATTATAATCATGAATAATCCTATTTCTTAAACCATTTGCTTCTCTAAGCTTTGTTGCTAAATCAGGGGTAATTATTTTTTTGTTACTTATTATCTCAATATTGAAATAATCATCTTTAGGGATTAATTTCACATCCTTTACTATCATTGCGACCATATCAGTAATAGATTCAATTGAAAGTTGAAATGCATGGTAAATTCCGTATTGTTTTTGCAATTCAATGCTTTCAGAAAACTTCCTTGAATCAATACCTTCCGTCCATTCATATAAATTTGATATAGTTTGATTTAAATATTCTAATTTATCATTATATCGTTTGATTCTTTCTTCTTCCATCTTATTAATATAAATCCTTTTCATATATTTGAATCTATGCAAATAATTAGAGATTTTATTATTGAATCTTAGATTAAAATTTATATAATGTTTTAGGTGATTACTTATGGAATCGTTTAATACAAATGATATGAAAGACTGAGGATATTCTAAATTTATTTAGTAATGGAGAGTTTTTTTGAATTCATTTCCTTCTTAATTTTCTTTTTAAATCTGCAGGTTCAATAGTCACTTTTTGACCGCTCAGTAGTGCACTGACCCCGATCTGTTTTTCACTGTCTTCGCAATGACAGTTGGGAACATAAGTTTCTGGTTCTTCGTAGGTTGTGATTACACCTTCAAAATTTCTCAATACTACTCGTTTATGCCCTTGAGAAATTGTATAATCTGGCATAACGGGTATTTTTCCACCACCTCCCGGAGCATCTACAACAAATGTAGGTACACATAATCCTGAAGTATGACCTCTCAAACCTTCAATAATTTCAATACCTTGAGCAACACTAGTTCTAAAATGACCAAGTCCCATAGAAAGGTCACATTGGTAAATGTAATACGGTCTTACTCTTATTTTTACTAATTCTTGTACTAATTTTTTCATTACGTGAATACAATCATTGACACCTCTCAATAGAACAGATTGATTTCCAAGAGGCACCCCTGCATCAGCTAACATTTCGCACGCTCGTGTAGAATCTTCAGTAATTTCATTTGGATGATTAAAATGTGTATTAAACCAGATAGGATGATATTTTTTTAGTATTTCACATAACTCTGGAGTTATTCTGTAAGGATTTGTTACTGGTGCTCTAGAACCAATTCGAATTAATTCTACATGAGGTATCTCTTTCAATTTCCTTAGAATATCCTCTAATTTTTTATCAGACATTAATAAAGCATCACCTCCAGATAATAACACATCCCTAATAGAGGTAGTTTTTCTGATATATTCTATACAAGAATCTATTTGTAATTGTGGAGGTGCTTTATCATGATGTCCCGCAAATCTTCTCCTTGTACAGTGTCTACAATACATAGAACAGCTTTCTGTGACTAGAAATAAAACTCGGTCGGGATAACGATGAGTCAATCCTGGAACAGGAGAATCAACATCTTCATGAAGAGGATCTTCGAGATCACCGCAATATCTCTCTAATTCATGAATTGTTGGAATTGCTTGTTTTCTTATAGGATCATAAGGATCATCTGGATCGATTAATGATAAGTAATAAGGCGTAATTGCCATTCGATACTCTTGTAAGATTCGTGTATCATCTTCTTCTTTATTCAAAGTGATATAATTTTTGAGTTCCTCTAAAGTTGTTATTCTGTTTTTAACTTGCCAATGCCAATCGTTCCAATCTTCATCATTTATATCACCAAATAATTCTTTTCTTCTATTGACTTTCATATTAAAACTCAATAATATTTGTAATTTTAACTTGACCTAACAATTAATTAAAAGTGTTTTTCTTCAAATATTTTTGTTATTTTACATATTTTGATGAAATTTTTTCTAATTGGCTTTTAAAATCATAAAACTGAGATTGTAAGCAAGATTTCCAAGTTCTCCTCTAAATCTTTATATATAAATTTAATAATACATATTACTATGAAAGTTCTGATAAAACCAAGAGCAGAATTAGTTAATCTTTTTTCGAAAGAATCTGTTAAAACTGATATTAGGCAGTCGCTAGAGCCAAATGTAGATTTAATCTTTTATGATGAGATTAAAAATGAAGAGATGGAACAAATTCTCAAGGAAATAGATGTACTAATTGGACCTAAAATCGATGACACCGATTTAATCTTATATAATAACCTAAAAATGCATCAAACATTCGCAACAGGTTTAGAGGAATATAATTTTACTTTTTATAAGAACAACAATATTCTTCTCTGTAATTCACATACTCATTCAAAAATCATAGCTGAATATGGTTTCGCCCTTTTACTTTCAATAGCTAAAGAATTAAACTCAAATGATCAACTTTTAAGAGAAGGAAACTGGGATTACACCCAATATCCCGCTATTACTCTATTTGGGAAAACTATTTTATTTCTGGGTTTCGGGAATATTGCTAAAATCTTTAAAGAATTATCCAAGTCGTTTGAAATGAAATATATTGCTATAAAAAGGACTAAACAACGCGATGACCCCGATGTTGAGATTTTTACACCCGATGAAAAGCTAGCGGCTATTAAACAGGCTGATATTATTATTAACTGTCTCCCCTTAACTAGTAAAACAATTAGTTTTCTTGATAAAGTTGAATTTGAAACTATGAAACCAACTGTGATTATTGTTAATGTAGGGCGTGGCATCACTATAAATGAAGAAGAGTTATATTCAGCCTTGAAGGATAAGCGAATTAGAGCAGCAGCAATAGATGTTTGGTACAATTATCCAAAGATTAGAGGAGCAGAAACACAAGAGCCTTTACCATGTTTCCCTTCTAAGTTTCCATTTCATGAGTTAAAAAACGTGATTATGACTGCTCATAGGGCTTGGCAATCAGATGCTTTGTTGACAGATCTTAACCCATTCCTTGAAAATGTTAATAGATTTATCCGCGGCGAGCAACCTCAAAATATCGTAAATCTAGAAGAAGAATATTAATTTAATTCTACTCCTTTTGCATTGTTTTCTGGAATTATATTGATTATTAAACTGAAAAAGTTATTTTACATATTTTTCTTCAAAGATTTTTCTTAATATCTGTGATTCTTTTACTAAATCTAGAGTAATTTGTGCATGATTTTTAGTGTATCCATTTCCTATAATCATTGTTACATCTTTACCTACTCCCTCAGCCCCTAAAGCTGCTTTAGTAAAGCTTGTTGCCATAGAAAAGAAGTAAACAACTCCACCATCTCTTACTGGAAGAATACTAGTCATTTCTGTATTTGGGATACTTAAACAATTAATCGAAATATCGACTTCTTTTCCATCATTAACTTTTAAGATTTTATCTAATATATCTACTGGCCTTAAGACATCAGCTATAATAATTTCATGACAGAAATTTGTATTTCTAAGAAATTCAGCACGAGATTCATTTCTCGCTTGACCAATAATTTTTCCTTTATCGCCAGCCATTTTTTTTGCCATATACGAACACATTAAACCCGATTTTCCAGTGGCGCCAAGAATCAATACTGAGTTACCTTCTTTTACAAGTTTTTTTACTTGTGCCGGAGCACCTGCTACATCGAGGGCAGCTAATGCTAATATGTCTTCTATATCTTCAGGAAGCTTAGCGTAAATTCCACTTTCAAAAAGGATTGCTTTTCCTTCGATTTCAACTCTATCAATTTTGGGTTTAATATTTAGAATTTTATCTATTCTAAGGGGAGTTAATGAAAGTGAGACTAATGTAGCAATTTTATCTCCGATTTTTAAGTCAATTTTATCTTCTAATAAATCACCGATTTTTTCAACATTCCCAATGAGCATTCCCCCAGAACCAGTCACCGGATTTTGCATTTTACCTTTTTCATTAACAATTTCTATTATTTTTGCCTTAATTTTTTCAATGTTGTCTTTTGCTTCTTCTCTTAGTTGCGAAAAACTAGCCGAATCAATATTTAAATAATCAACATCTATTAAAATTTCATTATCACATATTTCCATATCGTTAGAAATCTTAATTGCGGGTTGGGGTAAAGAACCTTGTGGTTCAAGAACTCTGTGTATCCCATATTTAGATCCTTTTTTCATATTATCACTCAAATTTATTTAATGTAAGAATTTTATGATTTTATTCCTATATAAAGACCTCTTTCTTTCATAATGCCATTTAATTATATCACAATATACCTAGGATTTTGCGAGCTTCACGTGGAGTAGCAATTGCTCTACCCAATTCTTTTGAGATTCTTACAACTTTCTCGACTAGTTCTCCATTCGATTTTGCTAATACTCCTTTAGAGAGATAAACATTATCTTCAAAACCTACTCTAGCATGCCCTCCCATTATAATGGATAATGTAACCATAGGAAACTCATGCCTTCCAACTGCACTAACACTAAATGTGGAATTTTCTGGTATACTATTCACTAAAAAATTTAAATCTCTTACTGATGCAGATATCCCACCAATGACTCCTAACATGAAATTAAAGTGCATCGGATCTTTGATATATCCTTTATTATGTAATCTTAATGCCATGTCTATCATTCCCTTATCAAAGCATTCCAGTTCATATTTTATCCCTCTTTTATTTATCTCTTCAGCAAAATAAATTATCGTTTTTTCTGTATTAACAAAAATTTCATCTCCACCAAAATTCATTGTTCCACAATCAAGTGTAGCCATTTCGGGTGGAGGTTCTAAATAAATAGGTTGAAGTCTTTCTTCATTCGTCATACCTACAGCTCCACCAGTAGAAGGTTGAATAATAATATCTGAGCATTTTTTTTTAATTTCTTCGATACATGCTCTAAACCTCTCTTTATTTTGAGTAGGCGTTCCATTATCTTCTCTAACATGCAAATGAATTATACTAGCTCCAGCATTATAAGCAGATTCTGCTTCCTTTCCTATTTCTTTAACAGTGTAAGGAAGATTTGGATTTTTTTCCTTGGTGACTTCAGCTCCACATATAGCAGCAGTTATAATCAATTTTTCCATAAGAAATCCCTAATATTATTTAACTGAATTGAAATAATTAAATTAAAAATTTTATAATGAAATTATTAATAAAGAAATTCTTCCTACTTTTTATATAATTTATTATCCCTGGTTTTCAATCAATGGAAGTATTTCTTCTCTAGCGAGCATTGCTCCGTATTGAAGAGCTGCTTGAATATGTTCCTTTTTTAATGATGGATAATTTTCTAGGATTTCATCATCTGACATTCCTTCTGCTAAACAATCTAAAATTATAGAAACAAACACTCTAGTACCCTTAATACAAGCTTTCCCGTGACATACTTTTGGATCAAATGTAATATTTTCTTTCCAAATCATTAAACTCACTATGATAATAGGTAATTTTAAGTTATATATTTTTAATTTTTATTATTTTTCTAAGTAATAAATATAATAAGAAGTATTCAGAAAAAAGAATTGTTTTATTTTCAATAATATGATAAAATTGAAGTTTAAAGGAATTATAATAACTTTTTGATTTCCTTTAGAGTATCTTCAATTATCTTTGCTACGTGTTCTAAATCTTCTTGTGAATGACGGTAGCAAATATATCCATGATGGAAAGGTTGAAGAAATATTTTTCGTCGAATAAGTTGCCTATAGAATTCTTCTCTTAGTTTTTTATAGAGGAAGTCTTTATCAGGAATAAAGGTTATATATGGCATCCAAGGTTCTCCAGAATAAATACATGGAACACCACTATCTTCAATACTCTCTTTAACTTGCTTTGCAAATTTGTTTCCCTTTTGACGAATATTATTCAAGACATTTTCACACTCTAGTATTTCAATTGTTTTAAGAGATGCGACCTGAGCAAGACTGTTAGGGAAAAAAGTTGAACTTAGAAAAACCTTTTCTATTAAAACATCCATAAATTCTGCTTTACCAACAAGGGCGCTTATTGGATATCCATTTCCCATAGCCTTTCCAAACGCAGCAAGATCAGGAAGAACTCCAAACATTTTTTGGGCTCCACCCATGTTTACCCTAAAACCAGTTCTTATCTCATCATACATTAATAAAGCGTTATTATCAGTTGCTAACTCACGAATACCCTCTAAGAATCCCGGTTTTGGCATCTCAACTTCTCGACCACCTGGCGTATGTATTGGATTCACCATAATAGCAGCAATTTCATCTTTATGGATTTTAAATAGATTTTCAACTTCTTCAAGATTGTTAAACTCAAATTCATAGAAATCTTCATATAATTTTTTAGGTATACCTGCTTCGATTCCATGAACCTCACTGAAGGCGTCATACCAACCATGGTACCCACAACTAAGGATCTTTATTTTTTTCGTATATGCTCTTGCAACTCTTATTGCTGCTGTTGTTGCATCAGTCCCCATCTTCATTAATACCATCTTTTCACAACAAGGGATCAATTCTCTTAATTTTTTAGCGAGTTTATTTTGTACTTGTTGGGTTAAGGACATACAGAATCCCTTATCACGTATCTGCTCTATTACAGCATTATCTATTTCTTCTTCCCTGTGACCTATGATTATAGGTCCATAGGCGCAAAGCATATCAATATATTCATTTCCGTCTACATCAATTACTTTTCCGCCTTTTGCAGACTCAAAGAATATGGGATATTCTCCTTCAATAAAGTTATAGGGGCGACGTATACCTAATATCGCACCTGGAATTAATTTCAATGCCTCTTCATACAATTTGAATGAATTACTAAGATTTAGTTTATCAGACATTTCTTTCTCCATTTTTTAAATATTATAGCAATAAATTATTAAACATAATTATTGAAGATTTCTAAAGCATTATATCTTAATTGATTTATTTTAATTCAATGTTAAGAATATAATATTGATAATTTTTAAGAGGAAAACGAGGATTAATAAATAAAAAAATTAAAAATTAAATTTTATTCTTGTATTTCGAGCATTTCTGTTGATTTTTATTCTAATTTAATGTCAAGAAGTTTTAATATTTCAACACCAAAAATGCTTGAGAGGATGATATTCATCTCTTTTCCACCCATATAACCCTGACATCCTACGTGAAGCTTATGAAATTGCTCGCCTAATTTGTCTTCAACTTCTTTTATGAAATTAATAATTTTTTCTTCTAAAGTTGAGGTAGGTGTTTCATTTAGTAGAAAAACTACTTTAAATTCTCCTTTTGTAAAAAGACCTCCCGATAAATAGCCATCTCTGAATTTTATAGATAATATTTCACCTACCTTTAATGCTTCACTAGCAATGTGATCTAATGCTGTAAGAAAGCCAGAGAGTATTGTGTTATCGACATCCTCAGATGTAAAATTTAATTCGTACATATTTCCGCCACTTTCTCGATGTTGTATTAATAATTTCTGTATAGTTTCGATATCGGGATCTATAATAAATGGCTTAGTTAAGAAATAAAAAATATCATCCCGGGTATTTCTTAATACTTTAAATAACTTTTTAGGTCTATTTCCATATTCAGGTCCAGTTGGTTCTTCCCAGCTAGGATCATTAATTAATTCTGAAGCTGATCGTCCAGTATTCCTCATAATCCCCACTTGAGCTCCAAAGACTATAGCAGCATGAAACTCAAAAGCAGCGATGCTTCCCCCATTAATACCAATAAGTTTAACTCTACTTGGATCTATCCCTGACTTCATTATATCATACCAATACTGAATTGCTTCCATTATGCTAAAATCTTTTCCTTTTGTTTGATGAATTACTGAATATCTTTTATCTATTACAACATCAGAGGGTAACCGTTTAGGAATATAACCTACAGTTTTTATTTTATCATTGTATTTTTCCTGAATCTCACCTACCATAGCACAAATTCCAGCTTTAGTTCCACCTGAGACAATAGTCCCTTCAAAATCCTTAAATGCTTCAGTAACACTATTTTTAATAAACTGTAAGCTTCTTTCTATACTAATGTCAGTTCCTCCAGCAAAAATTACTATAGAATCATCGGAATATTTTTCCTTTTGTTTCATTTTAGAATCCAAATATTCTACAGAGTCAGTAATCACTCTATCCGTTTTCTCCCTTATATTTGGATGAAAAATGATTCCTAAATATAAAATCTGTTTCACTAAATCAATTCCTTCAATTTTTCTTTCTTGAGCTAATTTAAGAGTATTTAATGTATTTAAGGTAGTTTCAATCATCCAAATATCTGGACTACATCTTATAGCCTTTAAATAATATTCTAAAGCATCTTGCACATTTCCTAATAATAAATTAAAAAGCCCAAGATCAAAAAATGCCCATGGTATATCAACCATAACTTTTGCTTGCGTTAGTCTTCTTTCTATTCCTTTATTAATCATTTCTCTATTTTTTTCAATCTGAGATATATCTCTTGTTTGTTGAATTAATAATACCAAGTAATTACCTAATGGATATGGATCTCCAGGATCAACTTTTAAAGCTTCCATATAGGATTCTAATGCTTTATCATAGTTCTTTTGTTGTTTATATATACCACCTAAAGAAGCCCACGCATCAGAATCAAATGGATTTATCTGAATTGCCTCTTTTAAATAAGATCGTCCTTGTAAAAATTCTTTACTCTCCGGTATTTTTTTATATTTTTTGTGATAAGAAATACCTAAATCCCGTAAAATTTCTGCTATTTCTGGGTCTGAAGCTTTTTTAAAACTTTCACTTATAACAATTTCATTCAATATTTCTATGCTTTTGTCCATATCATTTATATGCATAGCTAATCTTGCTATTCTATAACCAACTTGATGATTATCCTTGTCTGCTTCATAAACTAACATTAATCTATCAATCTCTGCTTTTATTTTTTCATTAGACATGTAGGCACCATAATTAGATTCATAATGTTGCATTTTATCCACAAGTTCATTTAAAGCATTATCTTCAATAGTTAATAATGATCTTACTCGAGTTAATTCTTGTTCATACGGCTTTGGAACTTCAAATTCATATTGATTGAAAATTTTATATTGATTTGCTGCCCACCCGTGACTAATATATGTACGAATTTGGACTTCTGCTTTAAGATTATAAAAATCATCTGGTATATCCAAATTTAATCTGTCATAGAGCTTTAAATCAGGGAATAGTTGAATAAAATATGTTTGATAATGACCCTGAAATTGATTAGTCTCAACTTGTTGAAAATCCTCATTGTTATTGCCAATACCAACTAGAAAATGTTCTCTTATTACTTGATTGACAGCATTCATCTCATTAGTATTTGGTAAGATAATTCGAACGCCACATAAATCATTTATCTCAGTGATGGGATCTGTATATTTCTTATCGGGACTAAATAATTTATTTGCAAAACTTGAAATTGTTTTTACTCTATTTTGAAGAATATATTCGGAAGAACATCCTTGTACTAAATTTTCAATAATTGTCTCTATTACTTTAGAGAATTCTTTATAGAGTGGACGTAATTCTTTATACCTATTAATTTGTTTCTCATATAATTCGCGTTGTTCTAATTCCATAATTCCATTATCACTCAAATTTTTTATTTATCATTATTTTTCATGAATTTCTTCTCTTAGTATTATTGATACAACCTATTATTTAAAACTATCTTAAAATTGTAAACTAAAATAATCATATTAAGTGAAAGAATATGTAATTAACCATTATTTTATTTCATAATGTTGAAAGATTATTATCTTCAAAAGATAATTTTCATGCTTATTTAGTCAAGAGACTTTGGACAGATTGGGAAAAAATTAAAAATCTTTGGACTAATTACAAAGTAGGAAAAATTAACCGTAAGAAACTCATCCTTCTCAGCATAATTAAACTCGGAAAGAAGTTTGTAAAAAACCTTCTTTAGTCTATATAAATAATTTTTTTAGAAGATATTTTTAATTCTTTTAAATTTATTTTTATTCAAGAGATAGATAATTCTAATTCAAATAAAAATAAATATTTAAATATATATTTGATAATTAGAGAAAATTAAATTTACTTAAACAATGCGTGTTCTTATAGCATGGATGTTTCAATAGAACGTGAAACTGCAAAAGAGCTAATAAGTTTTAAACTTCATCACCTTCAAGAATTAATTCAGTCTATTCTTGATAAATGGAGTGAAGATAATGCAGACGATTTTATTTCTAAAACAAAAAGCGGGGTTCTTAAAAACGGTGAAATGGATGCGATTAGCATGCGACAACTTCTTGCAAATTATCAGAAATTAAAAGAACTTCTTGATTCAATATCAACTGGTTAGACAATGATTTCTTATATTTCTTTTCTTCAAAAAGCAAGAGCCTTGCTTATAAAAACAATGAATGAAAAAATAAAAACTGATGAATTAAATGAGGATCTTTCACAACTAAAAATTATACTAAAATCGGGTCATGTTCTATATATAAGGTATAATGAATTTGGTGAATATGGCTATCAAATCATCTATTCTCCTAAAAAGAATGATTTCTCGAGATTTGATAATTTTGATGATAAATGGGATGTTTCAACTAAACCACACCATTTACACATAAAAGGAAATAAAAACGCTATAGCCAGTCCCATGAAAGGAACACCTGATCATGATATGCCCATTCTTGTTAAATTTTTTAATGAAGGAAAAATTTAAAAGTATTAGAATAATTCATAATCATTTTTCTCTAAATAATATAGATCACAGTCTTGACCACTTAAAAATATCTTTTTCTTTAATTCCAGAGTATAATTTAATTTATCTTGAATTTCCTTCTTTATTATTAATGATATATCTTTTTTTATTAAACTATCTTAAATATTAAAATTTAAACACATATGAAAGAAAAGCCATTAAAAACATTGATATAATCATCTGATTTGATAATTTAAAAGATAATTTCCTATTTTTGCTAATTTATTTAAATAATAATTTGGAGAAGATTATATTATATTACAGAAGCTTTTTTGTTTTCTATTTTTCTTATTAATCTTGAAATTATAAAATAATGGTGATAAATAAGATTCCTGAATTAATTTGTAATAATTGTGGTTCGAAAAAAGAAGTGCCTACGTGCTGTGATAAATCAATGATGGTAAAAGACGGATATTTACTTTGTTGTTGTTCTAATGAGTGTGGATACCAACTTATTCCAGAATGCTGTGGAATGAAAATGACATATATATATTAAAAAAAATAACTTTTTATCTTAAAATTTCTTCATATAGTTTTTGGATGAACCCATCAAAATCGTCTTTAGTAAATTTGACATTTAACATTTGCCACAGTAAGACTGGAATGTGTTCTTCAACTTTATATACTGGAATCATCTTCAGTAATCCCTTTTTTCTCATTTGAAATGCAGCTTGCCATTCATCTTTAACTGCATCGGATTTAACTGAGTTTTCAGAGCAAAACAATACAAAAACATCAGTATTTTTAAATTAGTTAATAATAACTTTCTAATATGATATTGCTTAAAATATATTTGTATATTACAAGTAATTACTCCTTATTAATATATGGACCAAAATACTTACATGAAAATCCAAGATTGGTGAAGTTTTTAAAGATTAGTAAATAAAACAAAATGTAGTCAATATAAATCCATGTAACCATTAAATCCAGAATTATATAATATGAACAATACACTCAATACAAACATTAAAAAGTTAGTAATGCAGGGGAAGTTAGAGGAAGCTCTACGATTGGGTAATTTAGCTCTGGAAAATGCTAAAAAAGACGGAAATCAATTAAAAATTGCTCATCAGTACAAAATTCTAGGAAATATTCATTCTTATATAGGAGATTTTGAAAAAGCGCTAGATAATAATAAACATGCTTTAGAACTTTTTATAAAATTAAATAATCTAAAAGGAATTTCAGATTTATTAGGAAATATAGGAGCAAATTATCAAGCAATAGCCCAAATGTTAAAAATGCAAAGAAGATTCGATGAATCAAAAATACAGAATAGAAACGCTTTAAATTATCAGCATAAAGCAATAAATGTTAGAAAAAAAATTCTAGACAACTGTAAGAGACGTAAAAATGATAAATATAT